>JAZDEE010000092.1:0-2091 GCA_043809065.1 Candidatus Omnitrophota bacterium
CCCTTGACAAAAGTGAAAAAGGTGATATTATATATTTATTGTCAATTTTAGTTTTTACGAAAGGATGTGTTTTGCCGGAGAGCGTATTGTACTGTCCATAAAAAAGGTTCAGCAGAAATGAAACTTGGAAAGGAGGGGCGCTGTAATGATACCGGTTGTAACTTCAATAATTACACACACACACACACACACACAATAACAGATTAGCGGCTAAGAAAATATTATTTAGTTTATCCCTGAAGCGGAGGCTTGAGGGATTTTTTATGTGCATAATCAGTCCCGGTCTTTCTGCCGATGCGGCAGTGATGCCGGGATTCTTGTTTTAAGGCAAAGGAGGGAATAGTATGCGCAGGAAGATGGCCATATTTTGGGGAATTGGGGTTATATTTTTGGGGATGTTCCGGGGAATTACGGCTGGCGCGAATATGTATAACGATGCGACCGGCAATATGGGGATAGGGACGACCGCGCCGAACGCGGAGCTGCAGATTGTGGGGGTAATAGCGGCGAATAATCTGGACGATAATTTGTCTTACCGTTCCTGCCTGCGTTATGTTTCGGCAACGCAGGTGAAGGTTCTGGCCGGGACGACGATAAAGATTGGGACGAAGATATTTTATCTTGCGGCGGACCAGACCCTGGGCTGGGGTGATATAGATACCGGAAGTGAGGAAGGAGGCAAGGACTATCATGTGTTCGCTGATGACTCAAGCGGCACCTTAGTGTTTAAAATCCACAAGACCACGGCGTATAATGACTACATTGATATTTACGGCGCGGACGCCGGCGGCCTGACCTATCCTTCAGGGTATACCTCCAGTAATTCCAAGGTCATCGGCGGGTTTCACAATAACGCCACAGATACCAGCGCCACAGCCGGGGATATCCTGCAATACTCGGTATGGGACAGCAAGAATCGTCCATCCTGTCCCGACCCCCGGGGGATGGTCAAATCCAAAACCAAGCAAGTCTGGTATGACATCTATTTAGCCTCAGCCTGGGATGACGGGACTGCGGTAACCTCGATGCCCGGGAACGACCCCTATAATACTGCCTCCCGGCGGGTGCGTTCAGTATATCAGGCCACGGTGTGGGATTCAATGACCTGGTATTACGCTCAGCAAAGGGGGCATAATTCCGGGAAAGAGCTGTTGATGTATGATGAGTTTATAGATATGGCCACGGGTACGCCGGAAACAACCAATATTACCGGCAGCGCCGACCCGGTAACCACCGGCGGGCATGTGGATACCGGCTCAGCGCGGATAGTTTCAGCGATCGGCGCGGAAGACTGCGCCGGGGTATATTGGCAGTGGGGCCGGCAGTTGTATATGCGCAGCGCCGAAGGCGCGGCCTGGGCATGGAGCGCGGTAACCGGCGGAAAAGGTTCTATTTATCATTATTATACCTACGATCCCGTGGCGCCGATCTTCGGCGGGCCTTGGGCCAATGGCGCCTACTGCGGCTCGCGCTGTCTCTATCTGTACGATTCCGTCTGGTACGCGAGCCCCTACATTGGGGCGCGGTTTGCCTGTGACTCTCTGTAATCTGAAGACTGAAAATCTGTTTTGGTCCGCGTTGTTTGCGTAGGGCATAGAGCGTAGGGCGTAGAGCGTAGAGCATGGAAGAATTAATAATATATCAAAAAGTGTATGATTTTATGTATTATTTTTTTCCGGTGGTGGAGAGGTTTCCCAAGTCGGAAAAGTTTGTGTTGTGCGCGCAGGTGAAGAACGGGGTCTGGGAGATCCTCAAACTGATTATCCGGGCGAATAAGTCCCGGAATAAGACGCCGTTGCTTTTTGAGATAGACGTTTTACTGGTGCAGGTGAAGACAATGGTGAAGTTCGCGCACCAGAGACGGTATTTATCCACGCAGAAATGGGAGCATTCGGGGAAATTGTTAGCAGAGATTGGCCGCCTGTTAGGCGGGTGGTTGAAGTCCTGCCAGAGGGGCAGCTCCCTGGGGGGGGAATCCCCTTTTTCAGAGGGGTAAGGGTTGTTAAAGCAGAGTGCCGTGGCGCCGATCTTCGGCGGGAATTGGGACAATGGCGCCAACTGCGGCTCGCGCTGTCTCAATCTGAACAATTA
>JAZDEE010000093.1:0-3206 GCA_043809065.1 Candidatus Omnitrophota bacterium
CAAGATTGCCCGCCAATGTTTTTCCGGATTTAATGAAGCGTGTCATAATGGACGGCGTCTCGGCGCGGAGGACAGCTTTTTAAAATGGATTTATAAAAGTTTTGGCGCGGGTATCGCGGAAAATTTTATGATTCCCTATAATGAGAAATTCTGGCGGGTTTCTTTAGCGGAACTTACTTATAAAGGGGTGGACCGGTTCATCGTTGTCCCGGGCATAAAAGATATAAGTAAAACCTGGCACGGAAACGTTTCACAGGAGTTAGGATATAACTCCTGTTTTTGGTATCCGGCCCAGGGAGGGATAGAGACATTAGCGCAGGCATTTTCCCGGGATTTACCTAATCTATTTTGCGGCTGTCCGGTGTCCGAAATAGATTTGTCCGCCAAAAGAATAAAACTGGCCGATGGCCGCCAGGAAAGGTTTGATTGCCTGGTTTCCACTTTGCCTCTGCCGGAGCTGTCTCGTATTATAGTCAATCTACCCGCGGATTTAGGCTTTCAGTTTAAGAAACTACGCTGGAATTCTATCTTTAACCTCAATTTAGGGATAGCCAGAAAGATAGATAATCCCGGCCATTGGATATATTTTCCGGGACAGGAGTTTGCTTTTTTCCGGGTGGGATGTTACACCAACTTTTCCTCTTCATTAGCTCCTCCGGATAAGAGCCTGATATATGTTGAGGTTGCTTATACTGCGGATGAACCGCTGAATAAAGAAGAACTGGAAGGCAGAATATTACGGGATTTACAAAAAACAGGCCTTTTATCCCCGCGGGATAATATGGAGATCTGTGATCCGATAGATATCAGATATGGTTATGTTCTCTATGACTTTAACCATAAAGCAGCCACGGAAACAATCCAGCAGTACCTGAATGAGCGCAATGTCTTTTCCATTGGCCGTTACGGGCGGTGGGAATATATGTCGATGGAAGATGTCATCCTGGATGCCCAAAAGGCCGCGGAGCTTATGCTGACATGCTGAAAAACAGGCTGAAAAAGATATACCGGTATCGGCGGACTTTATGGGATATGGCTGTTTTGCAGCTTAAAGCGAAATATGCCGGTTCCCGATTAGGCATCTGGTGGGCTGTAGTAACTCCGTTAATATTGGCGGCGTGCGTTAATTTCATATTCTCAGCGGCTTTTAAAATAGATATCCCTAATTATACCTTTTTTGTTCTTTCCGCGATGGTCCCCTGGATTTTCTTTGTCAGCGCTTTAGATGAAAGCCTGAATTCGTTTATTACCGGCGGCGCGGTCCTCAAGCAGACTGTATTCCCGCGGGAACTTGTTCCTATCTCGTGTATTTTGAGCAATCTGTTGAATTTTCTGATTGGTCTTTTATTTTTGCTGCCTTTATTTGTAATGCTGAATTTCGGTGTCATAAAACAGTTGGGCGGTTTAATTCTGATCATAACGCTGCATTTTTTCTTTGTCTTAGGGCTGGGACTTTTGTTTGCCTCTATGAATGTGTTTTTTCGCGATCTCAAACATTTTTTGTCTATAGGATTTATGGCCTGGTTTTGGATTACTCCGGTATTTTATTCTTTGGACATGCTTTCTTTTCCTTTCCGCTGGATAGCTCTGCTCAATCCGCTGACTTATTATATCACCGCCTATAGACAAATTTTATTCGCGGCCAAACCGCTTTCCTGGTTAACCATAGGCGTTTCCTTTTTTCTGGCTTTTGGTTCTTTTGTGTTTGGATACCTTTTTTTCCTGAAAAAAGAAGCAATGCTGCTGAAAAAAATATGAGCGTAATCACTATCCATAATCTTTGGGAGAAATACCGGATTAAATTTATCCGGGAAGGAAAAGTTGCCTGGGAAGAAACCTGGGCCTTGGAAGACGTTAATTTACAAGTTGAGCAAGGCGAGGTACTGGGGGTAATTGGCCAGAATGGGGCAGGCAAGACTACCTTATTGAAACTGATTGCCGGTATGCTTATCCCGGATAAAGGAGAAATCAAGGTTGGCGGCAGGGTATCCGTGTTGATGGAGTTGGGCGCGGGGTTTAATCCGGAGCTGACTGGCAGAGAAAACATCCTTTTTAATGCTAAAATGTATGGTTTGCATGAAGCAGCAATGGAAGAGCGGATGACCGATATTATCGCTTTTGCCGGTTTGGGAAAATTTATCGAAGCGCCCATTAAATATTATTCCCAGGGGATGTTTGCCCGCCTGGCTTTTTCTTTAGCCATATTTGTTGAACCGGATGTCCTGTTGATCGATGATATTTTGGCTGTAGGAGATGAAGACGCTCATCAAAAATGCATCAACAAGGTGTGGGAATTAAAACAGTCCGGCAAGACGATTATTTTAGTCAGCCATGATATGAATATGGTGAAAAAATTATGCGACCGGGTCATTCTTTTAGAGAAGAGCCGGGTTATCCAGGCAGGACCTCCGGCCAAGGTTATTCCTTATTACCTGGAGAGCATCGGGGATAAAAAAGGCATTGCTATCTTAGAAAAAGAATCCCTGCGGGTAGTATTCAATAATGGCCGCGTGTTTATTAGTTATAAAGGAATTCCGCTGACCGCGGAAGAGGGAGGGCGGGTTTCTTTTTTCCTGCCCGGCATTAAAGTTTGGTCTTCTTCGATAAATTTATCCTGGGAGGTGAAAAGCTTTACCAGCGATAACATTATCGCGGAGGGAAAATTCCCGGAGGGAACGGTTGCGCAGCTTTGGGATTTCCGTTTAGAGAAAGATAGTCTGCGCTGGCAGGTAAAGCCGAAAGAACAAACCGTAGAAGAGCCGCATATAGATTTGCCGGTAGTTTCTCAATACAAAAGATGGGATACCGCGGAGGGTGGAAAAGAATTCCCGGCTTTTAGTTCTAAATCAGAATGGCAGGATTTAGGGTTAAGAGGTAATCCTGACGGCATATTAGGTATAAGCGGGGACTTAGCAGCCCCGGATTTACCCGGTATTATCCTGGAACAAAAAGAGAACGGCCGGCCGTTTAACCCGGATTTTGCAATAGGTTTTGAGGAAAATGGCCTAACTTCTTGCCAGGACAAGGCGTGTGAGCAAAAGAACCACAGCCGTATTCAGTGCAATACGGCGAGGACGCTTTTGCGAGCACAACGCAGTCATGGCAAGAAGTTAGAGACATTTTACCAAAATCCTATTGCAAATTCCGGGTTTAAGCTTTTTAACACCGGTTATGCTCAGGATGCCCGTGTTGTGCAGCAAGTGTTG
>JAZDEE010000094.1:0-5120 GCA_043809065.1 Candidatus Omnitrophota bacterium
TCCTGCAAAGTCCGGCTCTCTATTTGCTGTCTCTGCCGGTTTTTGCTGTCTAATTTTTTGGCCAGGGTATAGGCAGTCTCTTCCGAGTCGGCTAAAAGTAAATGATAAGAGTCATCCGGAGCGCCCAGTCTGCCGCTGGCGTTAATCCGCGGGCCTAAGACATATCCAATATCTCTCGCGGAAATCTGCTTCTTATCCAGTCCGGCAACCTCCATTAAGGCCTTAAGCCCCAGATTCCGGGTGGCAGAAAATGTTTCCAACCCGCGCTTCACCAGGATTCTATTCTCTCCGGTCAAGGGAACTACATCCCCCACGGTTCCCAGAGTGATAATATCCAGGTATTCAGTCAGGACATAGTCGGAATCAGCGGTTAAAGCCTCGGCAAGTTTGGCGGCAATGCCTACGCCGGCAAGATATTTGTAAGGATAGGCGCAATCTTTTTGTAAAGGATTGATTACAGCCCAGGCAGATTCAGGAAAAGAACTATCAGTAGGATGATGATGGTCGGTAACTATAGTATCAATGCCGGTTTTTTTTAAATCGCTGATATATTCCGCGGCAGAAATCCCGCAATCAACCGTAATCAGTAAATCAATGCCGTTTTTTTTGGCCCAGGCCACGCCCGTATCATTTAAGCCATAGCCTTCTTCCAGGCGGTTAGGCAGATAATGAAAAACCCGCTGGGCCTGTTTTTTTCGCAGTACTGACGTCAACAAGGCGCAGGAGGTAATCCCGTCAATATCGTAATCTCCCCAGACCATAATTTTCTGGCCAAGGGAAATCGCTTTCTCGATTCTGTTTACGGACTTTTCCATTCCTTTCAAAAGAAAGGCATCGTGTAAAGCGTTCCGCTCGCAATACAAAAAATCCTTTGCTTCCCGGGCAGAACTTATTCCGCGGTTAATTAAAATCTGCGCTAAAACAAAGGATATTTCCAAAGACTGCGCGATTTCTTTTTGCAGTCCAAGATTAGGCTGTTTGAGCTTCCATTTCTTCATAGTTGGTAGGAAAAGACAAGTTCCCCCCTCCTGGGGAATAATCTCTGAATTTATTATTTTGGTAACGGAGAAGGCAGGCCTCCTCCCTACATTTGTCAAGACTGCCTTACTTGCGTTTATGCCAATCCACCAAAAGCGGGGCAGCGACAAAAATAGTAGAATAACTACCCGAAATTACGCCTACCAAAAGCACAAAAGCGAAATCGTTAATTACTGCTCCCCCCAAGAAAAAGAGCGCTAAGACCACCAAGAGCACGGTTAAAGAGGTAAGCAGCGTCCGGCTTAACGTTTGATTAATACTCAGGTTGACGATTGCCGGCTCAGGTTTTTTATTAAATAATTTTGTATCTTCGCGGATACGGTCAAAAATAACAATAGTATCATTGATGGAGTAACCCACAATCGTCAACAGGGCCGCGACTACCGGAAGAGAAAATTCCCGCCCGGTTAAACTCAACGCCCCGGCGCTGACTAAAACATCATGAATAAGCGCCACAATGGCCGCCAGGGCAAAACGGAATTCAAAACGCAGGGAAACATAAACACAGATACCCAGCAAAGACAAACCCAAAGCCAGCATAGCTTTTTGGGTCAACTCCTTGCCTATTGTAGGGCCAAGTGTCTCCACTCTTAAGACTTCAAATTTGTTTTCCGGAAAATTCGTATTGAATTTTTCAATAATCTTCGCTCCCGGCTCACCCATGGCTCTAATCAAGATGTCCTTTTTCCCTTTATCCTGCTGAATCTGCGCGCTGCCTAACCCTATTTCCGCTAAAATTTCTCTTACCTTGTCCACGGAAACCGGCTGGGTAAAACGGAATTCCTGTAATGTGCCGCCGGAGAAATCCACGCCTAAACCTTTCTTACCCCGTATGCAAATACTGCTTACTCCGGCTATAATCAATGCCAGAGACAAAAAATAGGCAATCTTTCTCTTTCCGATAAAATCAAACTTGGGTTCTCTGACAAATTCTAGCATCGGCATGGTTTGTACGCGTTTATTTAACATTAGCGTATCCAAAACAAGACGACAGAATACCAAAGCCGTAAACATACCGGCTACAATACCAATGGTCAAGGTAGTGGCAAACCCCTTTATCGGCCCTGTGCCAAACTGAAACAAAAGGAAGGCCGCAATCAAAGTCGTCAAATTAGAATCAAAAATAGTGAGAAAAGCGCGGTTAAAACCCAGAGAAATGGCCAATCTTAGATTTTTACCCGCCTTTAACTCCTCGCGTATCCGCTCATAGATAAGCACATTGGCATCCACGGCCATGCCTATAGTCAAGACAATCCCGGCAATCCCCGGGAGGGACAAGGTAGCCCCCAGTGGTGGATAAGCCATAATCCCCAGGATAAACACAAGGCTAAGAAGAAGCGCGGCATTTGCCACCAGTCCCGCCCACAAATAATATATGCCCATAAAAAGAAAAACACCGAGCCCGCCGACAACAGTTGCCGTTACCCCTTTACGGATAGAATCTTCACCTAAGGCCGCGCCAACTGTTCTTTCCTCTTCCACCACAATGGGCGCGGGAAGCGCGCCGGTGCGCAGCACCAAGGCCAGGTCAGCGGCGTCATCTTCGCTGAAGTTGCCGGTAATCTGGCCTCGCCCGGCCGGAATTTCGCTTTCGATAACGGGAGCGCTTTTTACCTTTCCATCCAATACAATAGCCAACCTTTTGCCGATATTTTCTTTGGTAATCCGGGCAAAACGCCGGGCTCCTTTGGCATCCAAACTAAAACTAACATAAGGATTAATCTGCATCGAACCCCATTCCACACGGGCATCCACTAACGCATCTCCACTAATAGACGCTGTTTTCTCCAAAAGCAACGGGCGCTCATCCAGGTATTCCAATTCAAACCCAACAGGCACGTTTCCATCCAAGGCCTGTTTCATCTTTTCCGCGTCTTCGTTGACCAATTTGAATTCCAAGTGCGCTGTTTGCCGGATAATCTGTAAGGCCCTTTCTCTATCGGTAACCCCCGGTAATTGTATTACAATACGGTTTTTACCCTGCTTCTGAATAAGCGGCTCACTGACCCCAAACAAATCAATACGATTGCGAATGATCTCGATGACCCGGTCGGTAGCATCCTCACGCTTATCCGGCGCAACCTTATCAACGTCCACTTTCAGGATCAGGTGCATCCCGCCTTGCAAATCCAATCCCAGTTTTATCTTTTCCTGTGGAGGATAGGCCATCCAAACGGCCCAGGCCGTTATTCCGATGATAAGTAATGCCTTCCATTTTAAACTTTTAATCATTTCTACTGCCCCGCTTTATCCTTTTTTACTTAAACACGCGATTGCGCTTTTTTGCAGTTTAATTCGTGTATTATCGTCAACCCGCAGTGTCACCGTTTGTTCTTCCACATTCACTATTGTCCCATAAATGCCGCCGGAGGTCACCACTTCGTCGTTCTTTTTTAATTGGGTGAGCATCTGTTGATGCTTCTTCTGTTGTTTTTGCTGCGGACGGATGAGCAATAGGTAAAAAATAAAGAAAATAATAATTATAGGAACAAACCCGGCCAGGGGACTGGCGGCCGGCTGGCCGGCAACTCCCGGCGGGCACTGCCCCATTGCATAAGCAAAATTATTCATCTCAGTTCATCTCCTCTTTTCTTTATTGTGAATTCTTTTTTAAGCTGGTGGAAATTATCCTGCTGGATAGCTTCCCGAATTCTTTGCATCAGCATAGCATAAAAATAGATGTTATGCAAGGAAACTAATCTGATGCCGAGAATCTCATCAGCGTTAATCAGATGACGAATATAGGCGCGGGTATAATTATTCCGGCAGCAAAAACAGGCGCAGCCTTCTTCAATAATCCGAAAATCCTGGGAATATGGCGCGTTTCTCAAAACAAGCTTTCCGCCCCAAATAAAGGCGGTCCCGTTACGGGCGTGGCGTGTAGGCATCACACAGTCAAACATATCCACTCCCCGTTCCACCGCGTTAAGAATATCGGCCGGCGTCCCTACCCCCATAGCGTAGCGCGGTTTATCCGCGGGCAAAAATTTCGCGGTATGTTCTAATATTTCCAATTTCACGTCCTCCGGCTCGCCCACGCTTACCCCGCCTATGGCGTAACCGGGGAAATCAATCTCTAACAGTTGTTCGGCCGCCCGCTGACGTAAATCCGGGTACGTGCTGCCCTGGACAATACCAAAAAGCAGCTTGTCCGCGTCTTGTTTATCGCGCTTGGCAAAGGCATCCCTTGAGCGGCGCGCCCAAATAGTGGTCAATTTCAGCGACTCTTCGGCATAATTACGCGCTGACGGATAGGGCACACACTCATCCAGCGGCATTAAAATGTCGCTGCCCAAATCCAATTGAGCAGCGATGATATCTTCGGGGCTGAAAAAATGCCGGGAACCATCAATATGCGACTGGAATTCGACCCCCCGTTCAGTAATCTTTCTCAACACCGCCAGACTGAATACCTGGAATCCCCCGCTGTCGGTAAGAATAGCGCCCTCCCAGCCCATAAACTTGTGCAATCCGCCGGCCTTTTTTATAGTTTCCCGGCCGGGCCTAAGATATAAGTGATAGGCATTACCTAAAATAATCTTCACGCGGCAATCGCTAAGTTCCTGCGAAGACAAAGTCTTAACTGTCCCCTGCGTGCCTACCGGCATAAACACCGGAGTCTCAATCACGCCGCGCTCCGTCTTCAGCAGCCCTGTCCGGGCCGCGCAGTTTTTATCTTTATGCAAGAGTGTAAATGCCACTTGTTACTCCGTTAATAACAAATTATTTGATATAGTACCCGCAAACTTTCCACCCGTCGTCTTTATCGAACATCGGGGTAACCGTCTCTACGGCGGATTTTTTATTTTCAAAGGAAGTTTCATACCGTATTACAACATATTCTCCATCGGGAGCTCCGGGAAGGCTCGTGGCATATTGCGTAGATAAAAGTTTTCTCGACATAACTTTGCCCAGAGGAACTCTCACCGCGCTCACCGATTCCTGCCACTGCTTTTCGCTGACAGCCGTCTTAAAATATTGAGCCGATTCATCCCGGCTTTCGGAATATTTTCCCTGATCAACCAAGCCCAGCCATACACGCGCGGCCTCAACCGCGGCTCGCTCTTTACTTTCTTCTATCG
>JAZDEE010000095.1:0-6502 GCA_043809065.1 Candidatus Omnitrophota bacterium
AACTGTCCCCTTGCCGATATTTCCTGATAGACTTCTGGCCAGGAAGTTTTTCGGCCCGTTCGGGGAACGGGCCCTACAAAAAATGAGCCAACAAGCTAAACGAAATAATTATTTATATTGTATCCGCGGGTCGGACCAGGCTAACAGGACATCGGCGATAAGATTGCCGGCAATAAGCAGGACACCGCCCATCAGCATACTTCCCATCACTAAAAACAGGTCCTGGCTTCTGACCGCCTGCAGCATTACCGTCCCCAATCCCGGCCAGCCGATAATAATCTCGGTCAGGGCCGCTCCGCTGAGTAAACCGGACAAAGAATAGCCAAAAATAGTGATTAACGGATTGATGGCATTACGCAGGGCATGGACGTAGATCACCCTTCCTTCCGGAAGGCCTTTGGCGCGGGCGGTGGTAATATATTGCGCGCGGAGCACCTCCAGCATATTCCCCCGCATAATCCGCTGCAACCCGGCAAGACTCCCGGCGCCGATGACTATAGTAGGAATAATCAGATGTTTGAACAAATCCCCCAGTTTGCCCAGCCCGGACAAACTCTCATATTCGGCGGAATACATCCCTCCTAAAGGCAAAAGTCCGGTAAGCGAAACTAAATAAAGCAGCAGTAAGGCAAAAAAGAAGTTCGGGATAGACAGCCCCACAAAAGATAAGGCGGAAAAAAAGCGGTCGGATATCTTATTCTGGCGCACCGCGCAAAATATCCCCAGGGGAATGGCGATACACCAGGTAAATACCATTGCTGAAAGGGACAAGATGAAGGTATTGAACAGGCGGCCTTTGATTACCCTGGTTACCGGACTGTTCAAGGAAAAGGAATAGCCCAAATCAAAGCGTAAAATACTTTTTAACCACCAGCCATATTGAATTAACGCGGGTTGATCCAAATGATACTGGCTTTCATATTTCTTGATGGTTTCCGGAGAAAACTGGGGATTCATCCGCAAGGTGTCAAAGTAGTTTCCGGGAGCAAGATGCACGAACATAAAAGTTACAAAGGTCATCGCCAGCAATAAAGGTATGGCAATGAGCAGACGGCGGATAATGTAGGTGGTCATTTTTCAGTTTCACCCCGGATTTCGCGACATATACTCACAGCGGGTATGGCTTAAGGCCGCGCGGCCTTTTCAGCTAAAGACTTCAATAACTCAGGGTTGGCTTGAAAAAAATGTATTGCCTTGATTAAAAAAGACAGCGAGATCAGCGCCGCGATACTGCCCAGGACTACGCCTCCGGCGGCAAAACCTTCACCGCGCAAATTACTTTGCGGAGAGGCGATCCTCTTTAGCGCTATTATCCCCAAAACCACAGCTAAAACAGCGCAGCCTAAATTAGCCAAAGGAGTAAAAGACAAAAAAGCAACAATCAGACTGACTACAGCAATTTCGCTTACCGGCTGTTTCTGCATTGGTTCTTTCTCCTTAATGAGCACATAACTTACGGAACGTAGTGACGTAAGTTATAGGCGCGAATTAATCCCGATAGCTGCAAGAAAATTTAGAATAAATTTTCGCGGCGTTTTGCTATCGGGATAGATTGAGATACATTATCGTACCCTCTTCTTCAATTCTTCTATTCTACCGCTTTTTTCATTTGCAACAGCTGTTCTTTTCTGCGCAATAGCTGGCGCGCGTAAGCGGAACTAAGATTACCCATTTTTTCCTGAGTCAGCTCTATATGTTTTTCCAACTCTTGCAGTGTAAAACGGTTAATCTTTGTGCTTTTAGCGGCGCCGGCAGCTTCCTGTTTTTGTCCAGCAGCCGAAGCAGCGGCTTCTTGTTTCTTTTCTTCACTCATTTTAGGAACCTCCATCTTTTATCTAATATTTTTTCGGCCCGTTCGGGGAACGGGCCCTACAGATTTTACAACCCGGCCTCCTGCAACTCCCTGCCCCTTGATTATTTCGGATGCTGCTGGGCAAAGGGAATAACCGGTTTTGTCCAGGGGGTCTTTTGATTAATCACGGCCAGTTCCAAAGGACAGACGTTCTGCGGCACGGTCAAAGCGAACATCACCGCGTCTTCTATCGCCTGGGTGGACATTAAACGTTCTTTTTGCTCGGCAGTTATCTCCTCCAATTTTCCGGTTAAATCCGTATCGGTCACTCCCGGCATAATCGCGGTAACCTTGATTCCGTGATCGCGCATCTCCCAGAAAAGCCCCTTGGAGAAGGCCCGTAAACCTACTTTGAGCGAACTGTAGGTAAGAAAGCTGCGCGGAACCGGCTCCACCAACACCGAGCCGGAGACCATATTGATAATCGCGCCGGACTTGTTGGCAATCATATGCGGAATGATCAGCCGGGTCATCCGGACATAACCTAAATAATTCGTATGGGCCAGCCGCTCCAGGTCTTCCAGAGGCTGTTTATCAAACGGGTATTGGCTGGAGACCCCGGCATTGTTGATCAAGATATCTATCCTGCCCAGTTTTTCCAACGCGGTCCTGGCCAGATTTTCTAAATCCGCTAAAGAAGAGACGTCGCAAGGGACTCCAAAAACCTGAACAGCATTTTCCTTTTTCAAGTCCGCGACCGCCGTATCCAGCGTCGTTTTAGTGCGCGCCGCCAGAACCAGATTAACGCCTTCCCGGGCCAGCCGCCTGGCAATGGCCATACCAATGCCTTTACTTGCCCCGGTAATAACAGCGTTTTTACCTTTTAATTGTCCGGTCATCTACTCCTCCTATCTTGAATATGTTAAGATTAAACTCGAAGCACGAATATCGAAATCCGAAACAATGTTCAAATTTTCAAAATACAAATGACCGAAATAAATATCTAAAGAATATGGTTTTGAACATTTGAGCATTAGAAAATTCGGATTTGTTTCGGATTTCGATATTCGAATTTCGAATTTTCATATCTTTACTCACTTACTTACTATTTCCAGCCTCTTCTTCAATAACGCGTTTGAATATTTCCAGGTTTTCCCGGGAATGTTTATTAATAAATCCTTCTACCTGCGTGTCATTGAATTTGGCTTTGTCATCCATCTTAAAATCCTGAATCCAGGTCATTTCGATGCCTTCGGCCTCGGGCGTATACAGCCAGATAATTTTCATATATTTAAAAGGAAACTCCGGAGGCAGTTTCTGGGCATAGGCAAAATTATATTCTTTAAACAACAGGCGGAAAGACTGCCAGGAATTTCCTTCATTATCAGTCAGGCGGAAAACAAGTTTATTTCCTTCGCGGTTAAGAACCCTGGCTTCTTTATATTCGCCTCCGAACAACTCCGTCCAGCGTTCAATATCGTTAGAGATATCGAACACTTTATCATACGGCGCGTTGATTACGATAGAATTACAAGTATGCCCCATTTTTTCTTCTCCTATCTAATACAAACACATTTAATTTTATTACAGTTCTAAATCCGAAATTCGAATATCGAAATTCGAAACAAATCCGAATTCTCTAATACTCAAATTTTCAAAACCAAGAACCCTTACAACCCATGATTCTTTAGGTATTTGTTTTGGTCATTTAGATTTTGAACATTCGAACATTGTTTCGGATTTCGAATTTCGTGCTTCGGATTTAACTGCTTTATATCTCCCAAAAGCATACATGGCTTTATATGTAAACTTATTAATTTTTTTCGTATTAGCTATTCAATTATCGCCACTACCCGGGCAAAACCGGCTCCGGCATCCCGTATTTTTACCGGGAAACAGGCCACTTTGAACCCGTAAGGTTTGGGTATTTTATCCAGGTTCGCCAGCCGTTCAATATGGGCGTATTCCTGTTTCCGTCCGTAAAAATGCGCCGGCCAGAGAACCGCGGAATTTTTCCCGGATATAAAATCCTTAAACATCGCCGGATACGGCCGGTCAAACCCCAAAGCGTCTATGCCGATTACTTTTATCCCCCGCGCCAGAAACCAGTCAATGGCCTGGGCGCTGACTCCGCAGAACTTCGTCATATAGTCTTTCGTGCCGAAATATTTATCCGCCCCGGTGCGTAAAAGAACGATGTCCTTTTCTTTCAAACAGTAGTTGATTTTTCGCAAGGCCGCGGCAGCATCTTCCGCGGTAATCGCCTGCGCCGGCTGTTTATACGTCAAGTCTAACACTACTCCGTCGGAGTAGAACCAGTCCAGCGGCAAATCATCAATCTTTTTGGCTTCACACCCGGCGCATTTTGTGCCAAAATGAAAAGGCGCGTCTATATGCGTGCCGGTATGCACACTGCAATAAATCATTTCCAGGGAAAGGAATTCTTCGTCCGGTAAATCCCCCGCGGCGATAACCCTTTTGCCCAATAGATAAGAAAGCGCGCCCTTCAGGGTTTTCTTCATCATTACCCAGTTTAAGCGCTGAATGCCCGCCTTATGCCCCAGTCTTTCGACGCGGATAGGATGGGCCTCGGGATTCTTTTCATCAATAGGCAGGCTTAAATCTATGAATTGCATTCTTCCGCCTTCCAGACTCTACCTTCCAGCTTCCTGTTTATTGTTTATCAGCGTAACGATTTCCCGCGGCGTGCTAAATTTGGTCAGTTCATTCGCCGCTATCTTCACAGCGAACTTTTTTTCCAGTGCCGCTCTTAAGTCCACAATCTCGGTAGAATCCACGCTTAAAGAATCATATAATTTTTTATCCGCCGCTATTTCCTCCGGATTCACCGTTAAGGTCCGCGCGATGGTCTCTTTTACTTCCTGGTCTATTGGCATATTCTTTTCCTCCTGTGCAAAGTTTTTTACGGCCCGTTCGGGGAACGGGCCCTACAGGACTATAAATCAAAGACTAAATCTAATTATCTCCGCGCATTTTTTCCAAGGCCATTACGGCATTGATACCGCCGCGGCCGCGGGAGATAACCAGGGCGCGTTTGATTTCCTGATGCCGGGCTTTATTGGGCACATAATCCAGATCACATTGGGCATCGGCATCTTTGTAATTTATCGTCGGGCAAACCGTATCAAACATCATACTCAACACGGTAGCAATCACATCCACACTCCCCTGCGCGCCCAGCATATTGCCGAACATAGACTTCGGGGCGCTTACCGGAATGGCTTTCGCTCTTTGGCCAAAAACCTTCTTTATTGCCCGGGTTTCGCTGATATCTCCACTGGGAGCAGCCGCGCCATCAGAGCAGATGTAGTCCACGCTTTCCCTGGCAAACCCGGCTTCATCCAGCGCCGCTTCTATAGCATAAGCCAAATGTATTCCCTCAGGCTCAGGCTCAATGCAGTCGTAGCCGTCGCAATTGGTATAAAAACCGCAAATCCTGGCATAAGTGGAAGCGCCCCGTTTTCGCGCGCCGCTTAGTCTCTCCAGGGTCATAATGCCTGAACCTTCGGCAAGGACAAAACCGTCGCGCTTTTTGTCAAAAGGGGCATAAGCGTCATACGGGGCATCATTCTTCCGGGAAAGCGCGCCGCAGGTATTGCAGCACAACAAGGCATAAGGCGTAATCGGGGCTTCCATCCCGCCCGCCAACACCAAATCCAGTTTTCCCCTGTTTAAGGTCCTTGCCCCATAAGCAATGGCGATTAAAGAACCGGCCCGGTCGGCCACTATGGTCTTGGAATATCCTTTGATTCCGTAATAGATAGACAACTGCCCCTGCGGCGCCGCCGGAAACCAGGCTGAGGCCATATACGGGCTGACGCCCGCGCGGCCCTCCAGATAAAGGTCCCTTAATTCGGTCTCGGCAAACAGCCAGCCGCCGATAGCGTTGCCCATAAATATGCCCGCGCGGTGCAGGTTAAAATCTTTCCAGTCTATCCGGGCATCTTTTACGGCCAGCTCCGCGGCCACTAAAGCCAGATGGGAAAAAAGGTCTATTTTCTTCAACAACCGGGGAGAAAAACTGCCGCTGTAAGGCTCCAGCTCCTTCACCTGCCCGGCAATCCGGGAAGGATACAAAGAAGCATCAAAACGGGTAATCGGCGTCACAAAAGAATTCCCTTCGCGGATATGCCGCCAAAAATTGGCCTTGCCCACCCCCGCCGGGGAAACTATTCCCATTCCTGTTATTACGATGTCGTTATCGTTCATTTGGTCTCCGGTTCGCGGTTAGCGGTGTGCGGTGTGCGGTTGGCGGTTTTCGGTTTTAAAGGTTTTCTGCTAACCGCTAACCGATAACCGCTAACCCATAACCGCTAACCCATCCTCCCATCCCAGCGTTTCAGGACCATCGCGGAATGTATCCCGGAAAAACCGGAACTGGTTTTCAAGATATATTCCGCTTTCTTTACTCTGCCTTTATTAGGGATATAATCCAAATCACACTGAGGGTCCGGTGTTTCCTGATTAATTGTCGGCGGCAAAAAATTATTCTGAAAAATCAGCCCGCAGGCCACCAGCTCCAGGGCATTAGCCGCGGCCAGGGGATGCCCATACATTGATTTGAGCGAACTAATGGGAATTTTATAAGCGGACTCTCCTAAAGACTGTTTGTAGGCCGCCGTCTCAAACACATCGTTCTGCCGGGTGGAAGAGCCATGCGCGTTGATGTAATCAATATCTTCCGCGCGG
>JAZDEE010000096.1:0-9900 GCA_043809065.1 Candidatus Omnitrophota bacterium
TGCCGCCGCGCCTAATTGCGCCGCCAGCACCCGGTCGTTGGCTGAGGCCGGCCCGCCTCGCTGGATATGGCCAAGCACAGTTACCCTGGTTTCCAGCCCTGTCTTACGGGAAATTTCTTCCGCTACCGTAAAAGCGCCTGCTCCGCCTTCGGCAACGACAATGATCCAGCTTATTTTTCCTTTTTTGTGCCCAAGCTGAATATCCGCGCACATTTTATTTACATCGTAATGCCTCTCGGGAATAATTATGTCTTCCACTCCGCCGGCCAGCCCCGCCTGAAGCGCGATATATCCGGAATCCCGGCCCATTACTTCCACCACAAATATCCGTTCCAACGCGGTAACCGTATCCCTTATTTTGTCTATGGCGTATAAAGCGGTATTTACCGCGGTATCCGAGCCAATAGTAAAATCCGTACCGTTAATATCATTATCTATTGTTCCCGGGACCCCGATTACCGGAACCCGCCATTCCTGCCAAAACTTATGCGCCCCGCGAAAAGACCCATCGCCTCCGATTACCACTAAACCGTCAATACCATTTGTTTGCAGTACTTCCTTAGCCTTTTTCCGCCCGGCTGGAGTCTTGAACTCCGCCGAACGCGCGGTCTTCAGGATTGTTCCTCCGCGCTCCACAATGTTGGAAACCGAACGGCAATTAAGCGGTTTAAGCTGGCCTTCAATCAGCCCCTGATATCCTCTGATGATACCGGCTGCTTCCAGCCCCCGATAAACAGCGCATCTGACCACACTGCGTATACAGGCATTCATCCCCGCGCAATCACCGCCGCTGGTTAACACACCTATCTTTTTAATTTTGGCGCTCATTTGTCTCCTTGCCAATGTTGTAATTTTCTCAGGCGGACACAGTTAATCAGAAACCAGAGTACAGTAACCCAAGAAAATCAGAAAATAGATTATTGAAATCGGTTAAGCCTCCAATTATCTAGTTTTTATTCTCTCTATTCTGTTCTCTGGTTACTGGTTTCTTCCCCTAATTCCCTAACGGACCAACGCAGCTTCTAAAGCTTGAGCTGCTGTTTCCACGCCTATTAACTCAATGGTACTTTTAATTTTCAACTCTTTCAAATTTTGTTTTCCGATTATACAGCGCTTAAATCCCAGCCGCTGCGCTTCCATTATGCGCGCTTCGGCCTGGCTGACCGCGCGCACTTCCGCGCTCAATCCAACTTCGCCCAGAATAACGGTCTCCTGCTGAACCGGCGTTTCTTTCAAACTGGAGGCGACCGCCACGGCAATCCCCAAATCTATTGCCGGCTCCTGGATTTTCACTCCTCCGACTACATTGACAAAGATATCCTGGCCGGATAAATTCAAACCTAATCTTTTGTCCAATACAGCTACTAAAAGGGCAATGCGATTATAGTCCAGCCCGGAAGACCATCGGCGCGGCATCGCCAGATTAGAACGGCTGACTAAGGCCTGCACCTCCACTAAAAGGGGCCTTGTGCCTTCGATACAAGACACTACGACTGAACCGGCCGCTTCTTTGGAGCGTTCGGCAAGAAAGAACTGCGATGGATTAGATACCTCAACCAGGCCCAATCCAGTCATTTGAAAAACCCCAATCTCGTTGGTGGAACCAAATCTGTTCTTAACTGCCCTGAGGATACGAAAAGAAGTATGTCTTTGCCCTTCAAAATATAACACTGTATCTACCATATGTTCCAGAATACGCGGGCCGGCTAAAAAACCCTCTTTGGTGACATGCCCTACTAAAAACAGCGGAATATTGCTTGTTTTAGCCAAAGCGGTGAGAAAGTTAGCGCATTCCCGCACCTGGCTGACACTGCCGGGACTGGAAGTAAACTGCGGACTATACATTACTTGAATAGAATCAATTATCACTACCGCGGGAGCATATTTCTTGATATACTCCGCGATTATATTGACATTAGTCTGGCTGACAATATACAAATCCGGCGGAATCTTACCCAGCCTGTCTGCCCTTAGTTTAGTCTGGCTGGCCGATTCCTCACCGCTGACATACAGCACCTTGCCGGAAGTCTTGCTTAATTGACAGGAGAGCTGTAATAAAAGAGTAGATTTACCTATCCCCGGTTCACCTCCGACCAAAACCACAGAACCGCTGACCACCCCCCCGCCTAACACCCGGTCTAATTCTTCTATCTGAGTGCGCTGCCGAATCTCCGAAGCAATCGGCAGACTAAACAGAGGCTGAGGTTCTTCTCCGGTAACAAACGGCTGCAATAAAGAAGGTCCAGCCGGAGTTTCCGCTTCTTCCACCAGGGTATTCCAGCTATCGCAGTCCGGGCACTTGCCCAGCCATTTTGTTGCCTGGTATCCACACTGCTGACAGGCAAATATTGTTTTTATTTTAGCTGAAGTCTTCAATTGCATCACCTTCTACTTCCAGGCAACTGTACAGATGTTAAATGTATATTTAAAAGTAACCAGAAACCAGAAACCAGAGAACAGAGAACAGAAAACAGAAAACAGAAAATAGAAAATAGAAAATAGAGAACAGAAACTAGAGAAAACCAAAGAATAAATTTAAAAAACTAAAAAAATCAGAGAATAGCTTAGTGAGAATCGGTTAAGCCTTATGGTTTTTATTCTCTCTATTCTGGTTTCTGGTTACTGGTTACTGGTTTCTTTCCTTTGGTCTTCGGTTTAAGCCAGGCGCCCAGCCTTCCTTCACCGCGTTCTAATCTTCCGGCAATAACTTTTACGCTTTCCGAAAATTCCCGGCAATTACGGATAGTCTCTTTCAAGTCTTCTTTAGCCGGATCGCCCAAAACATCTTTGACGGAGTCCAGGACAGCGTTAAAATTGTCCGCGGCCTTTTGCGCTATTTCCGTTAAGGACTCCGCCGGCAGAGAATCATACCCCGGCAAAATTTCCCCTTCCCGCAAGAAATGCGCGTAATCCCTGCCGGGAATAATCTCCAGATAAGTGTCGCCGATAAATCCTAATACATTAATTTTAGCCAGAGAATCCCGGGTAATCTGCACACCTTGATCCAGGTATACCAGAAACACTATTTTTGACTGCGCCTTGCTCTGGTCGTAACTCAGCTGCACATCCTTAACCTCGCCTACTTTCAACCCGGCAACCCGCACTTCAGCGCCCTTCTCAATACCATTGGCAAAATTAAATACTACTTTAATATGATAGCCCGGCTCAAAAACAGTAATTTCATTAATACAAAACACCGCGACAGTCAAAATTACCAAAGCAATAAAAGCGAAAATACCTACTTTCAATTCCAGATTTGATTTACCGGTCATATACCCCCTCCCCATTATTATGTATTATGAAAGAATGCTGACCCTGCGCTCCTTACAATCTCAAATTATCCGTTATCGGCCCATGCGCGGCGCCGGTGATAAACTGGCGCACCCAGGGATTACTGCTGTTCTTTATCTCTTCGGGAGTGCCTGTTTCTATAATTTGCCCATCGCAGAGCAGGGAAATCTTATCGGCAATTTTATAAGCGCTGACCATATCGTGGGTAACCACAATAGAGGTAACCTGCAGTTTATCGTGAAGCCCGCGAATCAAGGTATTAATCGCATCCGCCCGCACCGGATCTACTCCCGTAGTCGGCTCATCATATAGTATAATCTTCGGACGAGCGCAAATCGCCCGGGCCAGCCCCACTCTCTTTTTCATTCCCCCGCTTAACTCCACCGGCATCAGATTCTCCACATCCCTAAGTCCTACCAGTTCTAAGCTTTCCTTTACCCGCAGGGCAATATCTGTTTTGCTCAGATTAAAGTGTTCCCGCAAAATAAAGCCCACATTTTCTCCCACTGTCAAAGAGTCAAAAAGAGCCGCTCCCTGAAAAAGCAAACTTATCTTTAACCGCAGCTGGTTAAGTTTATTCTCGCTCAACCTCGTAATGTCCTGATTGTCAATAAACACCTGGCCGGAATCCGGCGGCAGAAGTCCCACAATAGTCTTAAGTAAAACGCTTTTGCCGCAGCCGGAACAGCCGATAATCACCTGCGTATGACCATCCTCAATAGTCAAATTAAGGTTTTTCAGCACTTCATGTCCGCCAAAGGATTTGCATAAATTAATTATTTCTATCATAGCCATCCCCGCCCCTGTGCCAACGTTTCTTTTCTCTAAACAAAGTAAAAGAAAGCCGTAATTAAACAGTCCGCGGCAATAATCAGCACAAAAGAAATTACCACCGCTAAGGTAGTGGCCTTGCCTACCCCTTCCGCTCCGCCTTCGGTATTAAGCCCCTGGAAACAGGAAACACTGCAAATAATCAGGCCAAATATTACTGATTTAAACAACCCGGTAAACACATCTTTAAGCACCAACGCGTTAAAAGAGGAATTTATATACATAACAGAATTGAGGCCGAGATTCCACACCGCTACCATATAGCCGCCTAATATGCCGATAAAATTCGCGTAAATCGTCAGCACCGGAAGCATCGTAATTAAAGCCGCCAGGCGCGGCACAACTAAGTAGCGCACCGGATTCACCGCCATAGTTTGTAAAGCGTCAATCTGCTCCGTAACCCGCATGGTCCCCAATTCCGCGCTAATCGAAGCGCCGGCCCTTCCCGCTATCACCAAAGCCGTAAAAACAGGGCCTAATTCCCGGCACATAGAAAGAGCGACCAGGTCGGCGATAAGTTTTTCCATCCCCACCTTCTGCATTTGATAGGCGCTTTGCAAAACTAAAACTATCCCGGTGAATAATGAACAGAGGCATACAATAGAAAAACTTTCCACCCCTATCTTATACATTTGCGTGGCAACCTGCTTGCGTTTCAGCGGAGTAACAATCATCCAAAAAAAAGAACGCATCCCCAAAAGACAAACGGCTCCGGTATAATAAAGTCCATTTAATATATTTTTTCCCACGCGTTCAAAGTAGTTTTTCATAGCCTTGATTTATGCTCCATTGTTCTCACTAATATAAACGCCTTCAGTCCCATTATAGTTTAAATCCAAAATCCATTTTAAAAATTCGAAGCACGAATATCGAAATCCGAAACAAATCCGAATTCTCCAATACTCAAATTCTCAAAACCAAAAACTGTTACACAGTGTATTCTTTAGGTATTTGTTTTGCTCATTTGGATTTTGGTCATTTTTACATTGTTTCGAATTTTCCGCCGGAGGCGGACCAGCCTCTGGCTGGCGTATTTCGGATTTCGGATTTAATTACTTCAATATTTCCAAAAAGCAAAAATGGCTCTATATGTAAAGTTATGAATTGCGTTCGTATTAGAACTTTGTCCGGCGTTCTATCCCCACAATCTCTTCCTCTCCCCTGAGCCGCAGTTTCAGTAATTGATTTCCCTGCATCTTATATTCCAAAGCTAATTCATTTTTACAATCGTCCTGAGCGCTGACCGTCTGATTCTTCATAAAACTGTCGAAGGTTACCTTGAAATCGTCGGCAATATCTTTAGACACATGCACCTGATTGGCGCGTTTGCGCGTAACATCCCAGCCCTGCCAGAAGATTCCTTTATCCGGTTCAATACTGATGTTAAAATTCTGTTTCTTCAATTCGCTGAGATCCATCTCGCCTTCAATGATGAACGAGCCTTCTTCCCGGCAAATCCGCGAATCTTTTATAAACACCCGCGGATAACGCCCTTTAATATTAATATTGGCCCAGAGAAAATCTAATTCCGCTATATGCCCTTGTTTTGCTTCCAGATATCCTTCCACGTTAGGCCGCTCCAACGGTCCGCTGATTTTAATCAGCCCATTAATCACGCCGGAAAAATCGGGCGGCCGGGAATTTTCCGAAAAAAGAAGCGGCGCGATAAGTTCATTCAGTTTTGCCTGATGAAAATTTAAAGACAAATCCGCGTCATACGGAGCCGCCAAATTCACTATCCCGCGCAAATCATAATTTTCTCCCAGACTAAAAGAAAGCACGCGCAGCCTTTTATCCCGCATTTCCAGAGAAGCATTCAGTTCCGAAAACGGATGGTTGTCAATGACCGTGCCATAAGTTTTCAGTGCCGCGCAGAATTTGGGAACCTTGTCCTGAATATCGGTGGTTTTGTGCAGGGTAACCACCAGATGAGTTAAAATGTCAAATCCCCTGGCGTTGAAATGATTAAAGTGGAAGGTGCTGGAAAATTGCTGCGGGGTAAGCTGGCCGGAAAAGATTAATGATTGCCCGGGGTTCCCATTTAGACTGCCCTGCATATCCTGAAAAGATAAGCCATCCTGATTTAATACTAATTTTCCCCGCAGATTTTTTAACGCGTAATCAGTGTCCTGAAGAGAAACCTGCCCTCTTTCCAGAAAAATGGTAAGTTCTTCGGCAGTTTTGTGGATATCTTTCTTACGGTTAAACAGCAAGGCCTCCCATAAATTGTATTTAAGAAAGGCCCTGTCTATATCAACATTTAAAGCCGTGTTCGCTCCACAAGGAATATCAATTTTGACGTCTTCCAGGCTCACCCCATAGCGAAAATGCGGATTGACCGCGCCAATGGAAATCTTACAAGGCAGCTCTTTTTCTATCTTATATTTAACCCATTTATTTACCTGCCGTTTCAACTGCTGTAATATCTCTTTCTTATAGATATACCCGCCTCCCGTCATAATCATCACTATTATGCCTAAGAGCAAAACGGCCTTCTGTTTTCTCCGCATCAATTTCCCCCCTGCCTAACCAGCCCTATTGATGCCACAGCGCACTAATACAAACGCATTTAGTCTTATTACAGTTTAAAATCCGAAATCCATTTCTAAAAATTCGAAGCACGAATATCGAAATTCGAAACAATGTTTAAATTTTCCAAATACCAATGACCCAAAACAAAAATTTTTTGGTTTTGAAAATTATAAAATTGGAACATTCGGATTTGTTTCGAATTTCGATATTCGGATTTCGGATTTTAAATTATAGAAATTAATGTTACAATGCAGTATATTAGGTAAAAACTAATTCATCTTTTTTACAGCTGACCTTTATTTTCTTTATTTTTTTAAATTGTTTGCTGATTATCTCTTCGGAAAGAGGGTCCTCCAGATATCTTTGAATAGCGCGCCTTAACGGACGCGCGCCAAATACCGGATTGAAGCCTTTCTCAATCAATAATTCTTTCGCGTCTTTAGTCATCTCTAATATAATGTCTTTCTCCTGAAGCCGCTTTATTACTTCTCCCACCTCAATATCCACAATCCGGCAAAGATCATCTTTGGTCAAAGGACGAAAAACATTTATATCGTCTATACGGTTTAAGAACTCCGGTTTAAAAGTCCTTTTCGCCTCATCCAAAAGCTTCTTTTTCAGCTCTTCAAAGGTAACTTCTTCCTTCTGAGATATAAACCCTAACGAGCCTTGTTTGCTGAGCATCTCCGCCCCAATATTAGAAGTCATAATCAAAACCGTGTTCCGGAAATCCACTTTCCGGCCAAAACTATCGGTAAGCCGGCCGTCTTCCAGCACCTGAAGCAGGATATTAAAAACATCGGGATGCGCCTTTTCTATTTCATCCAAAAGCACTACTGAATAGGGACGGCGCCGCACTTTCTCGGTCAACTGGCCGCCTTCTTCATATCCTACATAGCCCGGAGGAGCTCCCACCAGCCGCGAAACGTTAAATTTTTCCATATATTCCGACATATCTAACTGAATCAGCGCGTTCTCGTCGCCAAACATAAATTCCGCCAAAGCCCGGGCAAGCAGGGTCTTCCCCACGCCGGTCGGGCCTAAAAAGATAAAAGAACCTATCGGCCGGCGGGGATCTTTAATCCCGGCGCGGGAACGCCGGACCGCCCGGGCAATAGCAGCCACCGCTTCATCCTGACCGATTACTCTTTTGTGAATCGTCGCTTCCATACCCATCAGTTTCTCGGATTCTTTCTCTTCCAGCCGGGAAAGAGGAATACTGGTGCATTTAGCCACAATAGCGGCAATATCTTCATCCGTTACCACCGGCGCGTTCTCAGAACTTTTCTTCTTCCAGGAATCTTTTATCTTAGTCAACTCCACTTTAGATTCCCGTTCCTGGTCCCTGAATTTTGCCGCTTTTTCAAAGTCCTGGCTTTTGATTGCCGCTTCCTTTTCCTTCTTTATCTGCTCGATTTTGTCTTCTATTTCCTTTAAGTCCGGCGGGGCAGTCAACGCGGAAAGCCTGGCTTTAGCGCCGGCCTCATCCATCAGATCCACCGCTTTATCCGGAAGATACCGTCCGGTAATATACCGATCGGAAAGTTTTGCCGCCGCCTCCAGCGCCTCATCGGTAAACTTCACTTTATGATGCGCCTCGTATTTGTCCCGCAGTCCTTTAAGTATCTCTATTGTTTCCTTCACCGTGGGCGGCTCTACCATTATAGTCTGAAACCTGCGTTCCAGGGCCGCGTCCTTCTCCACATATTTGCGGTATTCATCAAGCGTAGTAGCCCCGATACACTGCGCTTCCCCCCGGGAGAGGGCCGGTTTAAGAATATTGGAAGCGTCAATAGCGCCTTCCGCTCCGCCGGCGCCCACTAAAGTATGCAGTTCGTCAATAAACATCACTATATTTTCCGACTTTTTTATTTCCTCCATAACGGCTTTAATCCGCTCTTCAAACTGGCCGCGGTATTTTGTTCCCGCTACCATCAAGGCCAGGTCAATAATTACAATACGTTTGTCCCTCAGCACCTCGGGCACATTCCCGGAAACAATCTGCTGGGCCAGCCCTTCCACAATCGCGGTTTTTCCCACGCCGGCCTCTCCCAGAAGCACGGGGTTATTCTTGGTGCGCCGGCTTAGGATTTGAATCACCCGCTCAATCTCATTCTTCCGGCCGATGACCGGGTCCAGCTTGCCCTCCTGGGCCAGGCGGGTAAGGTCCCGCCCAAAGGCATCTAATGCCGGGGTTTTAGTTTTAGCCTTAGCTTCCGGTCCGGCGCCTTGATTTTGGCTGGGAATACCCTGTCCCAATAGTTCCATTACCTCACTGCGCACCTTGTTCAGGTCGAGTTCTAAACTTAACAATATCTGGGCGGCAATCCCTTCCCCTTCCCGCAAGAGCCCCAATAATAAATGCTCTGTCCCGATATAATTATGCCCCAGGGTTCTGGCCTCTTCCATGGACAATTCAATTACCCGCTTGGCCCGCGGCGTAAAAGGAATATCTCCGGATATCGCCGTTGCCGGCCCGGGCTGAACTAACTTTTCAATTTCCAGCCTTATTTTATCCAGGCTCAACCCCAGATTCTGCAAAACCGCGCTGGCCACGCCTTCTCCTTCCCGCAAGAGTCCCAGAAGGATATGCTCGGTGCCAATATAGTCATGGTTGAACCTTTTCGCCTCCTCCTTAGCTAAAAGAATTACTTTTCTTGCTCGTTCAGTAAAACGGTTAAACATTTATTTACCTCCTGCTCTTTCGTCTTTAGCGCCAAACGAATTAACGAACTAAACGGACATAACGGTCTTAACGGACTAACTTTTCTTACCCAATTCTTTTCTAACCAATTCCGCTCTTTTGATATCTCTCTGTTCGGGCGAAAGAACCTTTCCTTCTATTTTTTGCAGATGCGCCGGCTGGATAAAAATGAACAGCCGGTTTAGTGTTTGAATATCCAGTTCTTTCTTCAATATACCCATATCCAGCCCCAGGCGGACCCGGGAAAATAAATCTATCGCTTCCCGGCTGGTAATGATATGGGCATTATTAAGAGTGGCAAACGCCCGCCAAATGGTATCTTCAATCCGGGACTTATCCTGCTCGAAAAGCGCTTTACGGGCATTCTGCTCGTGGCCGATGATCTGCTTGATGATTCTTTCGATATTGTCCAAAATATCCTCTTCGGAGTGTCCCAGGGTAACCTGATTGGAAATCTGGAAGAAATTACCACTGGCTTCCGTTCCTTCGCCGTAAAACCCGCGCGCGGTAAGATTAAGTTTAGTAATCGCCTGCAATACCTT
>JAZDEE010000097.1:0-10392 GCA_043809065.1 Candidatus Omnitrophota bacterium
TCAAGAGGGCTTTCGCCTGGTTGCTCAGGCCGGTGAATCAATGAAGGTGGTTATTCATCCGCAGGAGTAAAAAATAAAATCCGAATTTCGAAATCCGAAATTCGAAACAAACAAGGTGCAAATTTTCAAAATACAAATGACCAAAACAAGAAACTTTCGTTTTGAAAATTAAGGAATTAGAACATTCGCATTTGTTTCGCCTGCCTGCCGGCAAGGCAGGGATTTCGATATTCGTGCTTCGAATTTAACAAGGTTCAAGGAGGACAAAGACGATGGATTGGGGAATGGAAAACAGGATGGCCAAGTTAATTAGCCCGGAAACGGGAAGAGCGGTATGGCTGGCTATGGATCACGGATACTTTTTGGGTCCGGTAAACAAATTAGAAAAACCGGGAGAAACAGTTAAGCCGCTTTTGCCTTACGCGGATGCTATAATGGTAACACGGGGCGTGCTGCGGAATTGTATTGCCGCTTGTAATTGCCCTCCGGTGATTCTGCGGGTTTCCGGAGGCAACAGTATTGTAGGCGAAGATTTATCCAAAGAAGCAATTATTACTTCTATAAAAGAAGCGCTGAGGTTAAATGTGTGCGCGGTCGCCCTTTCTATTTATGTGGGCGCTCAATATGAGCATCAAACGTTAGTGAATTTGTCTAAGCTGGTGGATGAAGCGCAGGATGTGGGACTGCCGGTGTTAGCGGTTACCGCGGTGGGGAAAGAACTGGCTAAGCGTGATGCCCGTTATCTTGCTTTAGCCTGCCGGATTGCCGCTGAGTTGGGCGCGCAGATTATTAAGACCTATTATTGTGAAGATTTTGAGCAGGTAGTTGAATCCTCTCCGGTTCCTTTGGTTATTGCCGGCGGGCCTAAATTAAAGACCGAACTGGATGCCCTGCAGCTTGCTTATGATGCCATTCAAGAGGGGGCGGCAGGCGTGGATATGGGAAGAAATATCTGGCAGTCGAGTAATCCTGTGGGAATGATTCGGGCGATTCGCCATATTGTGCATGAAAAAGGCGCCCTAAAACAAGCCGAGGAATTATTCCATAGTGCCGTTTAATTGAGCAGAACAAAGTAAAGTCAAAATATGAAAATTTGAAATCCGAATATCGAAATACGAAACAAATCCGAATTTTCAAATGTTTCAATTTCAGAAATTTTGTTTTGTCATTTGGATTTTAGTTATTTGAAAATTGTTTCGGATTTTGGATTTTCCGCCGGAGGCGGACCAGCCTCTGGCTGGCGTGCTTCGGATTTGATTTTAACATATTATACGATGGAGGGAAAGGGATGATACCTGTAATATTGGCGGTAATGACAGGGATGGTTTTGTTTATTCTATTCGCAGCCTTTCGCTCCTTGGGGGAGCATAAAAAAAACATAGATACAACTAATTGGCATCTCAGCAGTTTAAAGAACGAACTCGATCAGAAGGGAAAAGAAACCGCCGAAGCTATTGACATAAAAGATAATCTGCAAAAAGAGCTTGATAGTTTGAAACATGCGTTGGCAGATAAAGAACAGGCATATCAGGAAATAAAAACCAGGTGTGCGCAGTGGGAAAAGGATGCCGAGACTAAGGGGGAGCTGGCAATGCAGTTGGAACAGGAGAAAAAACAGGGTATAGAACAGGCAGGCAAATGCAGGAAATTGGAAAAAGACCTGCAGAGTAAACAGGAAGAAATTACGCTATTAGAGCAGAAGAATAAACAGGTTGAACAGAATATAGAAAGGTTGGATAAGGAACTAAACGAAGCAAGAAAGGAATTAGTGTCCGAAAAGCAAAAAACGGAACTGCGCAAAAAAGAACCGGCATTATCTCCACTGCCGGAATTAAAGAAAGATATATCCGCGCCAATTGCTGCTCACGTACCTCAAGAGCAGCCAACCAGGACAGAAGAAAAGAAACAAGCGCCTTTTTTGGTTCTTCAGGATGATTTGGCGCAACAGGCCGAGAATAAAGATGCAGGGGCAGTCCAGGAGGAACCGAAAGAAAAAATAAAACCCTCCTCTACGGATTCTCCTTTTAGCCGTTTTCTAAAGCCTAGAATAAGGGAGTAGGGGAAATCTCACAGCGCCGGGAGAAGCGAGTAAAGCAGAATAAGCCATACCAATAATGTCAAAGAAGTATAAATACGCAGTAAGTTGTCCGGCTTATTTTGAATGCGGGCAAGTAATTCTTTAGCGCGTCTCAACGGAGAAAAAAATAAGACAGCGCCGGAACAGGCCGCCAACAGGCCGATAGTTACAGTAAACCACCAGAGTTTTGCCTGAGCAGAGAGCAATAAGATCATCGTTCCCAAAATGATCCGGATAATACCGGCTGAATAGAGACGGTTGCCGACAGAAAAAAACTTAATGATGTTTCGGGAGATTACAGGGAAAAGAATTGTTGCCAGACATATCCCGCTTATAATAATTCCGCAGAAAAAAATAATCCACGCCATATTTCCTCCCTTTTTTTAAATTTCCGGATTCTATTTTACTACGATTCCACGTATTTGGCAAGTGTCCCGGGAAAACATAATGATTGTAATTTATTCCAGCCTGTTTTATAATAAAAACGCTATGCAGTATGACCGTTTTCAAAAAGAGGCTATTGATTATATCAATCAGGGGTATTCGGTAATTGTTTCGGCTCCTACCGGGGCGGGAAAAACCGTCATCGCCGAACATGTAATTACTGAGTGCCTGACCAAAGGCCAGGGGGTGGTTTACACCGCTCCTATTAAAGCGCTTTCCAATCAGAAGTTCCGCGATTTCCAGGAGCGATATCCTGAACAGATCGGCATTCTTACCGGAGACGTTTCTATAAACGCCCAGGCGCCTGTTTTGATTATGACTACGGAAATCTTCCGCAATAAGGCCCTGGAAGAACCGCAAAGCCTGCAAAAATATGCCTGGATAATCTTCGACGAAATCCACTATATTGATGATGAAGAAAGAGGCACTATATGGGAAGAATCAATAATGTTTCTGCCCCAGCATATGCAGATGCTGTGTCTTTCCGCCACGGTTCCCAATATAGATGAACTGTGCCAATGGATTGAATCCGTTCATCAGAAAAAGCTGAAAAAAGTTATTGAGGAGCAAAGACCGGTTCCTCTGCATTTTTTCTTTCAATGCCAGAATGAGATTATGGATAATCTCAGCAAGTTACAGAGTCAAGGTTATCAAAAAAGCTTAAGCCGCAGTTATTATGAAAAAAAACATTTCCTGCAGAGTCATTTTAAACCCAACCGGCTGAGCGTTTTGCTCAAACATCTGCAGGAAAAAGACGCCCTCCCCTGTATTTACTTTGCCTTTGGCCGCCGCCGCTGTGAAGAGTTATCCCAAGAATTATATTCCTTCAATTTTCTGAATAAGGAGGAACAGACGCAAATTATCGAATTATATGATTCTCTTTGCCAGCGGTTTGATTTAAAAGGGCAGGCCTCGGCCCAAGAAATTCAGCCCTTAATCATAAGGGGCGTTGCTTATCATCACGCGGGAATGCTGCCTACCTTAAAAGAAGTGATTGAACGGCTGTTTACTTCCCGGTTGATTAAAGTCATTTTTACCACCGAGACCTTTGCCTTAGGCATAAATATGCCGGCGCGCACAGTAGTCTTTGACGAATTGCGTAAATTTTACGGACACTATCACCGTAATCTGAAAACACGCGATTTCTATCAGATGGCCGGACGCGCCGGGCGGCGCGGAATGGATCAGGAAGGATTTGTCTACTGCCGCATTAATCCCCATCGGATTGAGTTTGAGGAGATCAAACGCATCCTTTACGCCACTCCGGAAACCATCCTCAGCAAATTCAATTCCTCCTACGCCACTATTCTGCATCTTTATGAAAAATACCAGGAAAAATTATATGAGATATATCCGCTTTCCCTGCATTGTTTCCAGCAAAAACCGCGCCGGAAAAAGATTGCCCGGGAAACATTAGAGGCCAAAGTAAATCTGCTCAAAAGATTAGATTATATCCGGGATACCGCCTTGACTGGTAAAGGGATATTTGCTTCAGCGCTTTACGGCTATGAACTTTCCTTAACCGAACTATATGCCCAGGACCTGCTGGACGAATTGACCGAGCCTGAACTGGGGGTTCTCGCCTGTGCTTTAGTTTATGAACCACGCAAGGCCGACCGTCCCCCGAGACTTAGCCGGAATGTGCGCAGATTAAAAGCATTTGCCGACCAAACCACAAAAGACGTTCAACGGTTGGAAGAAAGATTCCGTATCTGGCCCAAGTCCAAGACCTACTTCTTTCATCTATCTGATGTAACCCAAGCCTGGCTAAACGGATGCGAATTCCACAAGCTGGGCCAGTATTCCAGCGTGGATGAAGGGGAATTAGTGCGGTATTTCCGCATGGCGATGCAGGTGCTGCGGGAAATTCAGCATGCCCCTATTACGGTGCCGCGTCTTAAAGAAAAGATCAAGAATCTGCTTTCTGTGTTTAACCGTGATGTTATAGACGCGGAAAAACAACTGCGGATGAAATAGCACCCCATACCAGTATAGCCAGCCCCCCGGTTTAAGACTCAACCCCAATAATATCTTATATGTATATTATATAATAAATTTAATTCGGGCGGACGCCTGCCTTGCCGGCAGGCAGGCAAGGCCCGCCCCTACTCCTAATAAAAAACCAATACTGCCTATTCTCCCGCTTTGGGCCCCTTACTGCTGTAACCCATTGGAAATAAACAAGGTTTAATCCGCCAGATACGGCATTTATCGCACAATTGATGCGGTTAACGGGCTGCCGCGAAAAAAGTTATCCGGCTTTCTCCTTATTTGCCGTTAGATAATATAGATGGAGGAAAAGATGTAGAGGAGAAACAAAGAGAGAAAAGAGGCGGCAAAATGAAAGAGGCGGTAAAGGTCTTGGGTATAGGTTTAGTAATACTGGGATTAGTAGTCACTACTAATAACGCGGAGGCTCTCAGCCTGCCGACAAGCCTTTTGAGCAATGTTGGCAGTGGTGCTCTCAGTAGTCTTGGCAGCGGCATAGGCAGTGGATCGATTGGCAATTTGTTCAACGGAGGCGGCAGTGGGATAATCGGCAATTTGTTCAACAGAGGAGGCAATGGTAATACAGGATATGGAACCTCCCCGTATGGGATGATGATGCCCATGATGATGATGGGGATGATGAGGGGTAACAACGGTCTCTATGGCAACAATACAGGAACAAGTACAGCAACAACGGACAGCCAATATAGCAGTCAACTTAGCTCCTTAGATACACGGATATCTTCTATCGAAAATACTGTATATGGACAAAGCAGTTCTCCATCTTCAGGAGCTATAGAGAGCTGGTTGAGTAATTTGGAACAAAGGGTAAATAATATTTGCCTGGATGTATATGGTACAGGGTATACTCCACCCGCGTCCACCAGCAGTAGCAGCAGCAGTGGCTTGTTAAGCGGGTTATTAGGAAACAGTGGAAGCAGCGGGTTGTTAGGCAATAGATCGGGCAGCGGGTTATTAGGAGGAAATGGTCTATTTGGCGGATTATTAGGGAATAGCACAGGAACTAATACCTCAACCACCACCAGGATAAACAGCCTTGAGCAAAAAGTAGATGAGATTGAAACAGATTTGAGCGACATCGCCGTACAATCACTTTCTGTGCAGAGGAAGGGAAATACGGTAATAAAATTAAAGTATTATGATTATGACCATGCGCAGGCAGAGTTTGAAACCGGGACGATAACGCATAACTTATCTTACCGGCCGGCAGAAAAGACCCAAAGAAACTTAAGCTTCCGCGTTTGGTATCCAATAAGTAATGGCGCAGTTAATCCGGAAGCCGCTCCCTATCCTCTGATTGTGTTTGCTCATTCCCAATTTCAGAAAAATGTTCCGGCGCTGGAAGAGATTGCGGCAGGAATAGCTAAAAAAGGATATATAGTCTGCGTGGTTATCCATGGCAGTAGTTCTACTGTGCAAAAAGATACGCTGACTACGCCAATCTATCTTGATACACCTGGCGATATCCAGGCCATAGCAACTGAAATGTCGCGTTTAAACAATACTCCCGATTCCATATTTTGGGGAGCAATCGCTGAAGAAACAGTAGGCATCGTCGGCCACGCTTTGGGCGCCCAGACAGCGGAAGCCGTCTCCGGCGCAACTGCCTACGGGCAAAAAGATTATACGGATGAGCGGGTAAAAGCGGAAGTATTATTAGCTCCCGCGGGTTCAACAGCGGCGAAAGCTCTCGCCAGGATAGATAGTCCTGCAATGCTTATCCTAGTTGAGAACGACTCTACTGTGGTCAAGGCTAATTGTAAATCTGTCTATGATAACGTTCAAGCTGCTAAATATCTGGCAGTAGTCCAAAAAACAAAAATCTCCGATTTGGTCAATCTTGGCACGGAAAAAGAAAAGCAGGCTAACATCATCAGCGCCGTAGTAGAATATACGGCAGCTCTTTTTGACCATGTTCTTAAACAAGATAACAGCGCGGAGAAAACCCTGGAGCAAAAAGCCGCGTCCTTCTTGTTTTATGATGTAGATGGCGAATAAAGCAACTTTATGAGAGTAGAGCACTATATCAGATCGAACATAGCAAAAGGAAAGGAGATAAAAGAGAAAGAACTACCACACCTTTGTTCAAGGTGTGGTGGTTTCTATTTTATGGAACCTGTTTAGTTTTGCTAACCTGGCAGCAGCCTCTACAGAAGAATTGATGGGGAATGCCCTATGGGGAATAAAAGAGTAAAGGAAGATAATTCCTGGGTCTGGCTTTTGTCAATCACCGGAGTGGTCACAGTTTTATTTACAGTTTGGACAATAAGCGCGGGCTTCCGGCGCCCGGTTTCAGGGAATAATATTTCTGTGCCGGAATCTAAATCCGCGGCAGATAGCGCGCTGATGTCCAGGGACTCGTTTTCCCCGCCGGTCTTAAAGAGCCTTATGGTTAACCCGGACTCGAAAACCAATTATTTTGATTTTATCCTGGATACCGGCGACAGCGGATTGGCTGATGAAGAGCAGCTTAATCCGTTGAGCGGGGAGTTGATTAATTATTTCTTCTTAGGGATTACCCTGCCGTCTGAGGACTTCTGGGTTAATCTTAATCCGGTGGAACTAAATAAGATCACCAGCCCCCGGCTGGTGTATACGGATATGGGCAAGGCGCTTTTGGAGACGGATTTGCGGTTGAAAAAGGATGCCGCTTTATTGACCGACCCGCGAATCCCTGCCGGTAAACAATACTGGTCAATATTAAATCAAAAGCTGCGGGAGAACAACCTTTCCAATTATCAAATCCCGGCCAATACCAGATTGTGGATTGTCCCTGAGGAGGCGGTGCTGGAAGAAGAGGGCAATAAAGTGACCCTCATCAGCGCGAAACTGAAAGTCTGTTTGGAGTCGGAGTATTTGCCGGGACAAACGGCAGACAATAACGTTACTGTTTTTGCCGGCCAGGAATCTGAAGGGCAAAAGATGCAGGACATTGCTTTTTCAGCGATGAAAGAGGCAATTATCCCAGTCATAGAATACCGGGTGAACAACAGTAAAGACTACGCCCAATTAAGGCAGGTCTACCATTCGCTTATTTTAGCGGAATATTTTAAGCACAAGTATTGGGGCAGGCAAAGCATATATGAGTCTTACATTAATACCGGCAGTCTTAGCGGATTAGAGACAAAATCGCCTTGGGATAAACGGACGATTTTTGATTCTTATATTAAGTCTATCAACAGAGGGGAATATTCTTTTTACCAGGATGAATACGACCCGTATCAACTGGCCATGGTCAAGAAGCATTATTTTTCCGGGGGAATGCAGTTTGCCGGTCTTAGCCAGGGGTTTGCCGGTTCGCCGATTGTGTTAGAGGACGCTGCCTCTTCCGGTGTCCTTGCGGGAGAGGAAGGGGAGTGGTTAGTTAAGGCAGTTACAGATGAGTTGAATCCTTTGCAGCTGCAACAGGTGCAAGTGGAGAAAGCTATAGCGCAAAAGATTGCCGCCAGCCCGATAATTCTACCGGGTCAAGATGCGCGGGGCAGTAAGACTGAAGAAGATTTAAACACAGCGGAAAAGTTAGTTATCCCCGGGGGCCGGCAAGAAATATCCGAGCCGGAAAAAGGCCGGACAATAGCAACTATTTTTGATCCTGTCAGACGCCGGTATATAGATATAGTCGCAACGGAAAAATTGGAAAAGATAGGAGATCTGTGGGTTCCCAAAATGGATGTCCATATTCAGGATAGAGAGGTTGTGAATGATGAGATAAAAACCAGGATAGAAGAAGAACAAAACGCTGAACTGCAATTGGCCGAAATAGAAGGATTGGACAGAAAGACATTAGAATTTACTGACCAGTTTGTCAGAAAAAACCATTTTATTCTTCTTCAAGAGGGGGTCAACATAGATAAACTGCTGATGAGTTATTTTTCAAAGCTGGGAGGCTTCTCGGAAGATGAGTTGCAAACCATAGAAAATTTGTTAAGCATCCGGACGTTTTCGGAAGCAAAAAATGCGCAGAAAGTTTACGGAAAGACCATTGGGCGGGTAATCGAGACTTTGAATTACTTTTTACATCCGGATATATTTGTATTGTTTTTAGACAACGGCCGGCGGGGAGAACTGCTGGATTTGTATTTAAGTTTGATGCTTTTATCTGAAGAACAAGATACCCTGCAGCTGCATAAAAGAGTAGACTTGTTAATTACTCTTTTGGCAAAAGGTTACCCTGGCAAAGTAAGAGATAAAATTAAAAGTCTGTTGCGCCATTTTGATCTGACGGTGTTTGGCCAAGAAGATTTACTGCGGTTAAAGTATATAATGTTAAAAAGGGGAGAACGCCCGGAGGAATTTTTAAATGAGCCGGGGGAAGCGCTTAGTTTATGGGAGAAAGATGATCAAGAGAAGATGAACTGGATATTGCCTAAGATAGAAACACTGCAAGTCCTTTCTCCGGGAGAATGGCAGCGGGTTGTCCAGGAAGCGGGAAAGATTGGCAGCTCGGTTTTTTACCGAGGCGAGATAGATAAATTAGCGGCTTTTCAGGAAGACGATACTACCGGGATAGAGATAGAATATGATGAGAATCGAAAAGAGGTGAGAATCCCGGCTCGATATGAGGGGAATGGATTCAAGAATACCCGGCAGGAATGGGAAAAAGTCAAGGAAAGGCTGGACAATTTTGGCGGGACATCAAAGTTGGGAGACATCCATATCCATACGGACCGGCACAGTCAAGAACTTACTCCTGAGTCAGAAGAAGCATTAATGAGATTGGTCGTTACCTACGATGCTATTTTTAGCCTTTTCAGTGAGTCTGAACTGGATCCTGAACAAGTTAATAGCTATGCAAAGTCTCCGGAGATAGATGCCTTTTTTACCGGGAGGAGGATCAGTACGCATACCACTTATATTGATTGGTCTTCCGCGCACGATACTATAGAATTTCGTTTTTTCGCTGTCCCTTTATATGGCAGCAGGGAAAGATTTGACTTAGATCGTTTGCAGCTATATGTCTATTTGGCAAAACAGGTAATGAGAGCGGTTATCGAACGGCCGGAAGATTTTAGTATATTAAACGCGGGATTACCGGTGGTCTTAGGGATGGGAAACAAGCTTATTCCTTATAACTATATAAGTAAATTCGCTGATAATTTATTTAAAGGCGACCTCCAAGGGAAACTCTATTTTTTGAAACTTCTTTCCCCGTCTGTAACCCAGGAAGGGGAAATATCCTTTCGAAAGTTAGGAGACAATTGGTTAGATGAAGATAGTGTAAAGAAGTATTTTGAAGAAAACGGTTTTGTATTTTTGGCTAAGATGCACCTGCAACACGATCGGTGGGATACGTATATTTATCAAAATATAAGGGCCCGGGTGAATTTATTGAAGGACAGAAAGGATTCTGCAGAGTATCGGGAATTAGGCAGACTTTTAACCACTGTATTTTTTTCTACTATAAATAAAAAAGAAAAAGCTTTTGCCGAAACAATGTTGCAAGAGCTGGGGTATCATATCTTCCTAGAGAAGATACTACAAATAGTCGAGGGAATAGAGAATAAACAATTGCAGTCTGACTTTGTTAGGTATGCCCTACCGAAAATATTAGTAGCCTCCGCCCAGCGCAGTGATGAGGTGGTCGAGAGGATACTGCGGATAGCTGAGGGCATAGCGAATAAGCAATTGCAGCGCGACTTTGTCGGGTATGCCCTACCGGAAATGTTAGGAGCCTCCGCCCAGCGCAGTGATGAGGTATTCATAAGTTTTGTCGAGGGGATACTGCGGATAGCTGAGGGCATAGCGAATAAGCAATTGCAGCACGACTTTGTCTGGTATGCCCTGCCGGAAATATTAGGAGCCTCGGCCCAGCGCAGTGATGAGGTGGTCGAGGGGATACTGCGGATAGCTGAGGGCATAGC
>JAZDEE010000098.1:0-2503 GCA_043809065.1 Candidatus Omnitrophota bacterium
ACTCCGTTAGGCGAAGGCAAGACTGTTACTACGATTGGCTTGTCTCTGGGGCTGGCAAAAATAGGCAAGAAAGTATCCACCTGCCTGCGCCAGCCGTCATTAGGCCCGGTTTTCGGAATAAAAGGCGGCGCCGCCGGCGGAGGGTATTCCCAGGTTGTGCCGATGGAGGATTTTAACCTGCATTTAACCGGCGACGTGCACGCGGTTGGTTTGGCTCATAATCTTTGCGCGGCGTTTCTGGACAATTCTTTATTCAGGGGGAATAAATTAAATATTAATCCCGAGGCTATACTCTGGCGCAGGGTTGTGGATGTCAGCGACAGGGCTTTACGCAATATCACTATCGGGCAGGGGGGCGCGGAAGACGGAATTCCCCGGCAGACGGGCTTTGATATTACCGTGTCTTCGGAAGTCATGGCTATTCTGGCTTTAGCCACTGACCTTAAGGATCTCCGGCGGAGGTTGGGTAAAATTGTGGTAGCTTTCACTTATGACGAGAAACCAGTTACAACAGAGGATTTGAAAGTCGCGGGGGCAATGGCTGTGCTTTTAAAAGACGCGATTAAACCTACATTATTGCAAACGCTGGAACATACTCCGTGTTTCGTGCACGCTGGGCCATTTGCCAATATTGCCCACGGAAACAATTCTATAATTGCCGACCGGATGGCCATAAAGTTGAACGATTATGTGGTTACGGAGAGCGGGTTTGGCGCTGACTGCGGAGCGGAAAAAGCTTTTGACATAAAATGCCGCATAAGCGGCTTGGTTCCTAACGCGGCAGTGGTAGTATGTTCTATCCGCGCTTTGAAGATGCACAGCGGAGATTTCAGGGTGGTAGCGGGAAAACCGTTAAGCGCGGGGTTAGTTAAAGAAAATATTGACGCTATAGAACGCGGCGGGGGGAATTTAGTGAAACACATTGAAAATATTAAAAAATTCGGCCTTCCTGTGGTGGTGGCGGTCAACAGATTTACTACTGATACCGAAAGAGAAATAGAAACAGTGCGCAAAATAGCCCTGGCCGCGGGAGCTGATGACGCGGTTCTCAGCGAAGTCTGGGCTAAAGGCGGTGAAGGAGGAATGGATTTGGCCCGCGCCGTGGAAAAAGCCGCTAATAAGCCTGCACAGTTCAACTTTTTATATCCTTTGGATATTCCCATTAAACAAAAGATAGAAAAAATCGCCGTGGAAATATACGGCGCGGCGAAGGTGGAATACTCGCCGGAAGCGGAAAAGAAAGTAGAGCTTTACACAAAATTGGGTTATGAATTTCTGCCTGTTTGTATGGCTAAGACTCATTTATCTCTCTCTCATGACCCTGAATTAAAAGGCCGGCCAACGGGGTTCACTCTGCCTGTCCGAGACATCCGGATAGCCGCGGGAGCTGGGTTTATATACCCCTTGTGCGGCACAATGCGGACAATGCCCGGCCTGCCCTCTGACCCCGCCGGAGCGCATATTGATTTTGATGAGCTTGGCAATGTAACAGGCTTGTTTTAGAGGGAAATGATGGTGAAAAAATGAATTTTTTTGATTTTAAATACTGGATTCTTACGAAGAGGTATCGCCATTGGCGAAAATTAGGGATGCTTCTTAATCATAAAATCCTGAAAGAAGTTTCCCCTGATGTTATAAGGGAAGCCGCCGGTGATTTGCGCATGCTTGGTAAAAATAACACTATAACATTTGAATCTGAAAATAAGACGGCATATCTTCAGGATAGGGCAGTTTATGACATTGAAAGACAGGGGAAACGGAGTGTTGAAAATTATCTTGAAAAATACGCGAATACGGTGTCTTCTATGGAAAGAAGATTGCTGGAAGCGATGAGTAATGCTTTTTATTCGCTTTTCACCGTTGAGAAAATAAGAAAGGGGGCGGGGGCGGATATCGCGGATGTTTTTTCGGGAGAGAAATTATTTTTGGCTGATATTAATTTAAGCCGGACTTTGCCGGAGGGATGCCTGTTGTCCTGCCGCGTTATTTCCCTTGATGGCCTTAATTTCACTAGCGGATGCGCCTGTATTTTTGAGAAAAAACAGCTTATTTCTCTCAAGGATAATTTTGTAAATTTATTTGAGAAGAATAAAGATACATTGTCTTGGCGGGAGATGATGCGCAAATATAACCCGTATTTTTTAAAAATGATGAAACAATCCGGTAAAGAGGTGTGGTTTTTGTAATTAATGTTTGCCTGCTGGCAGGTGTGATGCGGGGGGTTAGGTTTTCCTCTTTTTGTAAGCCAGAAAAAACCAAAGGCATTACAACAATTTTCCTTGAGGCTATGAATAAACCGTGATAAAATAAATAATGTTAAATGGAGAAAAAAGATGATTATTTCAGAGGCAAAACCTTTTGTGGAAGTATTAGATAGCTTAAAGGACTGCCAGAAAATTTTTCTGGTAGGCTGTGGAGATTGCGCTACCGCTTGTAAATCCGGAGGAGAGGAAGAGCTAAAGGCTATCAAGCTTAAGCTGGAAGATGCGGGGAAAACAGTTTT
>JAZDEE010000099.1:0-3743 GCA_043809065.1 Candidatus Omnitrophota bacterium
GTTTTCTGGGAACTTAATAAATAACTTATGTGAGGAGTCCTTAATATATGGCTGAGGCAACTTTTGCCCCTCCGGAACTGCCTAATGTGATTACTTTACTACAGGCGAAATTTCCGCACGCCCGCTGGACAGCTTATTTAACGCTGTGGCAGAACGTCATCTATTCGCTGCTCATCGCGTTTATCCTTTTCTTTGTTGCATATCTTGCCGCAAAGAAAAAGAAAATGGTTCCGGACAGATTACAGAACGCCCTGGAAGTATTCGCCGGAGGCGTTGATGATTTTGTCTGTGGTATCATAGGGGCAAGAGGTAGAAAATATACGCCTTTTATCGGCACCTTGTTTATCTATATTTTATTTATGAACCTTATTGGCCTGGTCCCTTTGATGAAATCTTCCACCTCAAGCTGGTCTACCACCCTGGCCTTAGCCTTGTGCGTGGTTGTTTACGTGAATTATACCGCGATTAAAAAATTAGGGCTGGGAGGATATATATACCATCTTATGGGTAAACCAAAAGGAGTTCTGGCGTTTACACTGGTTTTCCCGCTGATGATGTTTATGCTGCATATAGTAAGCGAGTTAGTCCGGCCGATTACCTTATCTCTGCGTTTGCGCAGCAATATCTGGGGGGATGATTTATTATTGGCAGTGGTGGCTGGTTTTGGATTAAAAGGCATTCCGCTTTTTGTTTTCAGCGCGATACTTATCATTATAGCTTCAGTTGTCCAGGCGGCAGTTTTTTCGCTTTTAACCACAATTTACTTCACCTTAATTGGGGAAGGAGAAGAAGAAAAGGAGGTAGTGAGATATGGATCCTAAAACAGCATTAGCGCTTGCGCTGCCTATAAGTATAGGCCTGGCCGCATTCGGCTCGGCCATAGCTTTGGGCCGGACAGTGGCAGCGGCAATGGAGTCAACCGGAAGGCAGCCGGAGGCTTCCACAAAAATATTAATTGCCATGGCTACCGGCTGCGCATTTATCGAGGCGTTAACAATTTATACCCTCGTATTTGCCTTTAGTCTGGCGGGAAAGATTTAATCAGATATGGAATTACTGAGATTACTAAGCACAAACGAACTTGTAGCGCAGATCATTAGTTTTCTGCTGCTTCTTTTTCTTCTGCGCCTGTTTGTCTGGAAGAAGATTCTTGGCCTTTTGGACGCGCGTAAGGAAAAAATCGCCGCGGAGTTTCAGCGCATAGAAGAAACTCAACAGGAAGTCAAACAGTTAAAAGCCGGCTACGAGTCGAAATTAGCCCTGAGCGAAGAGGAGGCGCGTAAAAAAACTCAAGAAACATTAGCCGAGGCCAAAAAATCCGCGGAGCAGATTAAGAAAAAGGCGCATGAAGAGGCCCAGGATATCATTGATAACGCCAAACAGAATATTAAATGCGAACTGGCTAAAGCCAAAGAAGAACTCAAGGCCGAGATTATTGACTTATCGCTTAAGGCAGCCCAGGAGGTAATTCAAGAAAAGTTATCGGAAGAACAGGATACAAAACTAGTGCGCGATTTCTTAGATAAGATGGACGAGATAAAATGAAAGACGAGATTCTGGTCAAAAGGTATGCTGAGGCCTTCATGAGTTACGCGCAGGAAGTAACGGGATTAGACCGGATAATGCAGGACTTAAGAAACCTCAAGCATAACATCTTAGAAGAAAATCCGGAATTTCTCGAGTTCTTGTCCAGTTCCGAAATAACTTACGCGGAAAAATGCGCTTTTGTGGAACAGGTTATGGGGGAAGATTTTCTGCTGCCCACAAAACATTTCTTAAGATTGCTTCTGGAAAAGAAACGCATAGATAAGCTTCCCGATATAATCGATTTTTTAAAGATTAAATACCTGCATCCCGGGCAGCAAGAGGTTTTGTTGAAAACCTCCTATTTCTTAGATAATCAGCTTATCCAAGAAATAGAAAACTGCCTGGAAAAGAAATTCCAGCAAAAGCTTAAATTTTACATTGAGTTGGACGCCAGTTTAATGGGCGGCATACAGGTAATCATCGGGAACACGGTTATTGACGGCTCAGTAAAAAAACGGTTGGAAGACCTCCGGGAAAAGTTAAATACAATAAAGGTGTAAAATGGCATTACGTCCTGAAGAAGTAACCTCGATTATCAAGAAAGAGCTGGAAAAATATAAGCCGCGTCTGCGGATAGAATCCGTGGGCACGGTTATTCAGGTAGGAGATACCATTGCCCGCATTCATGGTTTAGATGATGTAATGATGGGAGAATTAGTGCAGTTCTCCGAAAAGATTATGGGCATGGTCTTAAACTTAGAGGAAGATAATGTCGGCGTAGTTATCTTCGGTACGGATAATCCGGACAAAGAGATAAAAGAAGGGGATGCCGTAAAACGCACCGGAAAGATTGCCCAAATTGCCGTAGGCGAGGCGTTGATTGGCCGCGTGGTTAATGCCCTGGGTAAACCGATAGACGGAAAAGGCCCTATTAAGACCAATAAATACCGGCCGCTCACTGCCGAAGCGCCGAACGTTATCGAACGCCAGCCGGTAAAACAATCTTTGGAAACAGGGATTAAAGCTATTGACGCCTTAACGCCGATAGGCCGCGGCCAGCGCGAATTAATCATTGCTGACCGGCAAACCGGAAAAACCGCCTTGGCTATTGACGCAATCATCAATCAAAGGGGGAAAGGTATCAATTGTATTTATGTGGCTATCGGCCAGAAGCTTTCCAATGTAGTCGCGGCAGCCAAAATCCTGGAAAAATATAAGGCCATGGAATATACAACCATTGTCAGCGCCTCTTCCCGGGCCTCGGCATCTCTGCAATATTTAGCTCCTTATTCCGGATGCGCCATAGGTGAAGAGTTTATGTATTCAGGCAAACACGCGCTGGTAATTTACGATGATTTGTCCAAACACGCTCAATCTTATCGCCAGCTTTCCCTGCTCTTGAGACGCCCGCCGGGCAGAGAGGCCTATCCGGGAGACATCTTTTATCTGCACGCGCGCCTCCTGGAGAGGGCGGCAAAATTAAGCGATGAGCTGGGCGCGGGATCCCTTACGGCCATACCCGTAATTGAAACTCAGGCCGGAGACATCACCAGTTACATCCCGACCAACGTTATTTCTATTACCGACGGACAAATTTATTTAAGAACGGATCTTTTTAATGCCGGGGTGCGTCCGGCAATAGACGTGGGCCTTTCCGTATCCCGCGTAGGAGGGAAAGCCCAGACTAAAGCCATGCGCCAGGTAGCCGGAAAACTCCGGCTGGATTTAGCGCAATACCGGGAATTGGAAGAATTCACTCAGTTCGGCACAGAATTGGACAAGGCCACCCAGACGCAGTTAAACCGGGGAGAAAGAGTTGTCGAGATATTAAAGCAGGGCCAGTATAGTCCGCTTTCCATCGCCAAACAAGTGATGATTATTCATTGCGCGGCGCAGGGATTTTTAGATGATTGTCCGGTAAGCTCCATTAAAAAATTCGAGTCGGAATTTTATAAATATATGGAAAGCACGCATCCCGGAATTGAGGCGGAAATAAATACTCAAGGCGAGTTTAGCCCTGATTCGTTGCGGGAATTGGATAACGCGATTACTTTATTTAAAAAAGAATTTTTCAAGGCATAGTGCGTTGTCACATAAATTATTGTTAAATTCGAAGCACGCCAGCCAGAGGCTGGTCCGCCTCTGGCGGAAAATCCGAAATTCGAAACAAATTCAAATTCTCCAATGTTCAAATGTTCAAAACAATATTCTTTAGG
>JAZDEE010000100.1:0-11414 GCA_043809065.1 Candidatus Omnitrophota bacterium
TGGGCCTGGGGTGTGTTTGTTTGTATCCTTCTAATGTTTCCTTCCGCGCTTCTTTCCCGGGATATTGTCTTCAAGATGTTTTCGATTGTAAATTTTTTATTTTTTTCCGCGGTAGTGTATTATGTGGCTAAGTATAGAAAATAAGGGAATCAAAAATGCAGAAAAAGATTACCCGCAGGCAAAAAGACGTGTCCAGGCTGCTGCGAGAACGCAAAAAACTGCAGCCGGATAAATTGAAAAGCCTGAAGAGAAAATGGGTATAGTAAGGTGCTTCCTTCCAGACATATCATTGTGTCGGTGCCGCTGGGCGCGCTGTTGATTTACTTTACTCAGGATATCATTACGGGCATGGTGTGTTTTATTTTTGGCGTGCTGATTGATGTTGACCATATAATTGAATATATAATCCATCGCGGATTCTCCAAAAAAGTCTTTAGCCTGCCGGAGCTTTATCGGTCCTGCGAGAGGTTTATCAAACCGGAAGAACAGGGAGGAGTAAAAAGACTGTATCTGATTTTTCATATGATGGAAGCGGCGGTCTTGTTGTGGGCGCTCTATATAATTACGCGAAATTTATATATTTTTTCCGCGGCTCTTGGATACAGCGGGCATCTGCTTTTGGACGCCTTATATAATAAATTAAACCCGCGGATATATTTTTTGACCCAGCGGATAAGAAAAGGATTCCTGACCGTTCATTTTCGCAAGGCGTGTTAAGATTTCACGATATTATCAGAGGAGAGAAATAATGCCGGAACTAAAGAATTTGGATAAACTCGATTCGCGGATAAAAACATTGCTGGAACCTTATTTAAATAAGCTGATGAAAATTCATCAGGGCAATATTGTGTCTATCTTTTTGTGCGGGGACGCTACAGGCGTGGACTTTGTCCATAAATTTTCGCCGATTACTCTTTTTGTTATTCTGGAAAAATTGGAATTCCGGGATTTGCAGCAAAGTCTTAGCCTGGTTTCTCAAGGCATCCGGAAGAAAATCGCCGCCCCGTTGTTTCTTACCCGGCGGCATATCCAGACTTCTACAGATGTGTTTCCGATGGAATTTTTAGAAATAAAAGAGAATCATATCCTTCTTTATGGCGAAGACCTTTGGGAGGCGCTGGAAATCAATCCGGCCAATATCCGCTTATTTTGTGAGGAACAAATCAAAGGTAAACTGATTCATATCCGGCAGGCTTACCTGGAGATTGGCCGGAAAAAGAAGGGGGTAGAGGCCTTATTAAAGGAGTCGTTAGACGCGCTGACCCCTGTTTTGCGCAATTTACTGCGCTTGAAGTCAAAGGTTCCCCCGGTATTGAAAGAGGAGATTTACCGGCGGGCCGCGGCTGAATTCGATTTCGACCCGGCGGTATTTTTAGCGATTCTTAAGGATACTAAAAATGATGAAAAGATCGGCGCTCAGAATGTCGAGGTAGTTTTTGAAAAATACCTTGAACAAATTCAGCAGTTAGCCGTTGCTGTAGACCAGTTATGAGCTTCTTGTTATTTTATTTACTTAAGGTTAGGCTATGATGATAATGAGGCGTTTGCTTAATGTTATCTGTGCTGCGATGGTGGGGATTTGCTGCGTTTTTGTCCCGGCTTGGGCCGAAGAGAAAGCGATCGAATTTCCTTCTCCCTCTGGTTATATTAATGACTTTGCCGGTATAATTTCCGCCTCAGATTATCAAAAATTGACTGCTTTAACAGGCGCGTTAGAGCAGAAGACTACTGCTGAGGTGGTCGTAGTTACTTTGAAATCTATCGCCCCTTATGACGTCCAGGATTATTCGGTGAGATTATTTGAGAAATGGAAAATCGGCAAGTCCGGAAAAGATAACGGCGCTTTATTATTGGTGGCAGTAGAAGATAGAGCGTTGTGGATTACTACAGGATACGGGTTGGAAGGTGCTATCCCCGACGCCGAAGCCGGCAGGATTTACCGCCAGGTTATTACTCCCTATTTTAAACAGGGAAAATTTTCTCAAGGGGTTGTTGCCGGGACAGTTGCTCTTGTGGATTTGGCCGCGAAGGAGTATAATGTCAACATAGAAGAATTGCCCGCGTTGGTTGAGGAATACGCGCCGCTGAGAAAAAGCGCTTTCTTAGAATTTTTTAATGGTTTGATTACTCTTCTCATATTTATATTTATTTTTGGCGTTCGATTTGGTTTGTTCAGCTTCTTACTTTTAGGCCCGGGAAGAAGAAGAGGGTATTGGTCCGGCGGCGGATTTTCCGGCGGAGGCGGTGGTTTTGGCGGGGGATTCGGCGGTTTCGGAGGAGGTTCTACCGGCGGCGGCGGCGCCGGCGGCAGATGGTGAAAAATTACTCCGGCTCGTACTCTTACGTGTAAATATTCGAAGAATATTTACACGTATTCGCTCAGAGTTAATTCGTGCAATAACTTACTTCGTTTCGCTCTGTAAGTTATGCGCTCATTAAGGAGGCAAAAAGATGAAAAAAGTCTGGTTAATTTTGATTGCTGTAGTGGTGGTCATACTCAGTATAGGCGGTTGGTTTGTGCGCGGGCTTAATACGGTAGTAAGGCTGGATGAAACTGTTAATCAGTCCTGGGCGCAGGTGGAAAATCAACTGCAGCGCCGGGCAGACCTGATTCCCAATCTGGTTAACGTGGTCAAAGGATATGCCGCCCACGAACAAGGGTTATTTACCAAGGTCGCGGAACTGCGCAGCCAGTGGGGAAAGGCGGCGACCCGGGAGGAAAAGATTGGCGCGGCCAGCGAAATGAGCGGGGCGCTTTCCCGGTTACTTTTAGTGGCGGAAAACTATCCGGACTTAAAAGCGAATCAGAACTTTTTAAGCCTGCAGAGCCAGCTGGAAGGAACGGAAAACAGGATTGCTGTGGAGAGGCGCCGTTACAACCAGGACGTGCAGACTTTCAATACGTATATTCGCACGGTATTCGGCAGTTTATTTGCCAATATGCGCGCTTTAAATAAACCTGCGCAATATTTTGAAGCCGAAAAGTCGGCTGCAGCAGTGCCGGAGGTTAAATTTTAATCATAAGCCGTCTGAAAAAAGGAGGGGGAGAATATGCAGTGGGTTATAGTGTTGTTAGGAATCTTCTGGATTATCCTGGGGATATGGGGTTTGGTATCTACCAAAAAGCTTATCCAGGTATTAAGTAACTTTGTCAAGAATACCCGCCAGCAGATGTTGGGAGTATTAGGCCTGACTGTGGGGGTATTGCTTTTGATTGCCGCTTCCTCTGTAGAGCAATCCTGGTTTGTGCTGATGATAGGCGCGATGGCCTGCTTAAAAGGGCTGGCAATTACGCTCTTGCCCGAAGCTAAATTAAAAGCGGTAATAGACTGGTGGTTGAGCGCGCCCGAGGTTGTGTATAAGGCCTGGGCCGTTTTTTTATTGATTTTGGGTGTGGTTGTATTTTATGTGATTTAAATTTATGCGCGCTGTAATTCAAAGGGTTAATAAGGCTTCCGTAACAGTAGAACACCGCGAGGTTGCCGCTATCGGCAGGGGGCTGGTGATTTTTTTAGGGATAGAGAAAGGGGACAGCTTAGCGGAAGCAGTCTATATCGCTAATAAAATAGCGCAGTTACGTATCTTTGCCGATCAGCAGGGCAAGATGAATTTGGATGTTCAGGAGAGCCAGTCCGAGCTTTTGGTAGTTTCTCAGTTTACATTATGCGCGAATCTGAATGATTCCGGACGGCGGCCGGGTTTTGACCGGGCCGAGACTCCTCAGAAAGCCGAACAGTTGTATCAGGAGTTTATCCGTGTTCTGAAAAGTTTGCGCTTAGAGGTTAAACAGGGAGTTTTTAGAGAATATATGACCGTGCGTATTGAAAATGACGGGCCGGTAACCTTTGTTTTGGATAAACGCGGAGAAGATAAGACTCAGGGGTAGGCAAAAAGAAAAAGGCCAACTCGGAGGGCCCGCTATCTCCCTCATCATCGCCTAATAAAAATTAGGTGTACGCAGCAGCGGATTTTCTGCACTTTCAAGCTGGCTGATATCTATTATATCATCAAACAGGCCATTTTTCAAGTTGTCCTGAAAATTAATATGAGGAGTTTGGGAACGTATGAAGAGGAAGATGCTAATAATAAGTATGGTTTGTTTCGTATGCAGTATTTCCGGATGTGTGCGCCGGATGGTGTGTATAGATTCCCACCCGCAAGGGGCCAAGGTTTACTTTGACCGTAAATATATAGGGCAAACCCCGTGCACCTACGAATTCTTTTTTTATGGAGGGCATCATTTAGAGTTGGTGAAAGAAGAATGCGCCAACTTAACCACGGTTCTTCATCTAAAAGGGCCGATTTACGAGTATTTTCCCCTTTCAGTTTTTGCTGAAGTACTTTTCCCCTGGGAACTTACTGATACGCATAATGTTGATTACCAACTGCAAGCGGGAAACCCGCGCAACCCGCTGATCTTGCCTATAGAAGGCGTTAAGCCATTCTTACCCGCGGCTGAACTGGAACGGCTGCAAAAAGTAGAGTAGAAGTAGAATAAAATATCCGCAGCAAAGCTGTTGAAGTTTTTCTTGACAGAGAAGATTTACTAATGTAAATTTATGTTTGAGAAGTAGTTAAAGAATAACTGCCTGGAAAATTATAAAAGCTATGGGAAAAACAAAATTTACCCCGGATATTTCTCTGCGCAAAAAAAATATAGTTACAGGCTTGGAGATCGGAGAGAAATATATCAAGCTGGCCCAGGCGGTAAAAGGTTTTGATGGAAAAAATAAAATAATCAAGATTGCCATAAAAAAGTTAGAGGCTCCCTCCGAAAAGGATACCATATCAGGATTGCAGGAAATAATTAAACAATTGAAGTCTCCCGTGGGACAGTTAATTGTTTCTATCCCCCGCCATAAAGTTACACTAAGATTTATCCGTATCCCTTCCACCAATGAAAAAGAGATCCAAAGTATAGTGGAACTGCAAACGCTCAAAGAATTGCCTTTTTCTAAAGAAGAAATAGTGAGCGATTATATGGTGTCGGAGGTTACCGGGGACGGATACTCCCGGGTATTAATCGTCATTGTCCATAAACAGGAAATTGACTTTTATCTGAATTTGCTCAGGCAGGCCGGTCTGGAAACAGAAAAAATCACCTTTAGCACGGAAGGGCTGGTTTTATGGTACCGCCGGGCCGCGGAACGCGTGACTACGAACAACTGTTTGATGTTAGTGGAGTTGGACGCGGATAATACGGACATTGTCATTTTAGGCAATGCGCGCATAAAATTCAGCCGGGGAATATCGTTGGGCCTTAGCGATTTAACTGAAAACCCGCAGCTGGAGGGCAAGCTTAGTGAGGAGATAATTCGGACCATTGAAGCCTACAAAAGACAGGAAGAAGGAACTGCCGAAATTGACAAGATTCTTGTCGCTTCTGCCGTGGGAACCACGGAAGGGTTAGCGGATGCTCTGGGAGAAAAACTAGGGTTGCCTTGCGAGGGGCTTACCCTGCTGAAAGACATTCCGTACGCGAAAGGCATTTTCCCGCTGCTCTATGAGTCGGAAGTTTCCTTGTGCCGGCTGATTGGGTTAGTTTTGGATTCCGATGAACGCCGGGTTAATTTGCTGCCGTTAGCCTTACAGCATGAACAACGCGACCAGGCCAGGAGAAAAAGGTTTACTACTTCTTTAGCGCTGTTAACGGGGATTTTTTTATTAAGCGCGGTTATTGTGGCGAAAAAAATTAACGATAAGAATATATATTTATCTTATTTGAATGCGGAGATTAAAAATACGTCCGCCCAGGCGCGGAACGTAGAGGGAATGCTCAAAAAGATTGAACTGTTCGCGCTTCGTTCAAAACTGGAAGGTTCCAGCATTGATATTTTGCGGGAACTTTACCGGCTCGTTTCGCCGAAGGATATTTTACTTTCCACGTTTATATATGACGAAGAGAACAAAACTATGGGTCTGCAGGGCGCTTCGGTGAGTATGTCGGTAATATTTGAATTCGTTAATCAATTGGAGAAATCGGAATATTTTAAAAATGTTCAGTTAAAATATGTGAGTGAAAAAAAAGCCAATGTCGGATACCTGGATTTTAAAATCGAATGTAATTTCGAGCAATAGAAGGGTTCTCCAGTGAAACAACTGTTCTTAGCCAATTTATCCAAAAGGGAAAAAACGCTTTTTTATGCTGCCATCACTATTGTTGTTTTAAGCCTGGGTTACAACTACCTGTTAAAAGGAATAAGCGCCGAGTGGGCGCGGTTAAACGCGCAGATTTTAGTTAAAGAGATAGAATTGAAAAAAAATGTGGCCGCCTTGAGCCAGAAAGACACTGTCAAACGCCTCTATTACGGATATGAAAAATACGCGGCCAAGGGTGTTTCCGACGAAGAAGATATAGCGTCTTTTTTAAATGAGGTAGAGATACAGGCTCGCCGTTCAGGTCTGCGTATTGCCAATATTAAACCCGAGCCGGTAAAGGAATTCGGGTTTTATAAAAAGTTTATTCTGGAAATGAATTGCGAAATGCCTTTGGAAAAATTCATTGAATTTGTTTACAATTTGCAAAAATCCGAGCATTTGATTAGAGTTGAAAAGGTAAAACTTATGTCGCAGGGGGGAGGAAATCCGTTAATTAAAGCCGATATGCTGGCCACCAAGGTGCGGGCATCCGAATAATATTTATTAGGCGGGGAAAAATGAAGCGAAAAGCGAAACTTAAAGAAATCTCTTCCGGCGCGGGCCCATTGATATCTTTTGCGGGAAAAAGAAAAATAGCTGTTTCTCCCGGGAATTTGCTGAATTCTGTTCTTCTTGTTATTTTGATAGTTTTAGGGGTCTTTTTTATAGGAGACCTGTTGATTATTACGCCGGGATGGATGAAAGCCAAGGTCGGCGCTTTGCAGGAGACACAGGAGGCATTTTTAAAAATTCCGGGAGGAGGCGCCTTATCTTCCGGAACTGTTTTACCGTCTTACTATACTCAGCCTGTACAGTCAAAAGACCTGTTTACCGTTACGCCTGCGGAGTCTGCTTATACCTCCGCTTTGCCTTCATTGGCGGAAGTAACTTCTAAATTAAAATTGCAGGGGGTAATTTCTCAGCCTAATCCTCAGGCAATCATTGAAAATGTACAAACTAAAGAGACCTTTTTTATCTCTCCGGGCGAGCGGATAGGAGAAATAGAATTAAAAGAGATATTGCCGTCCGGAGTAAAAATAATTTATCAGGGACTGGAATTAGAGTTATCTTTATAAACATATCATTAATTACGCTCTCAAACGCTATATATTACCAAAGAGAACAGAAACCAGGGGGAGAAATATAAATGAAAGCGAAATCAAAAATATTTTTGTTGCTGTTTTTATTCTTAAGCGTTGCTTTTAACTTATCCGCCCGGGCGGCGGATACTAATGACCCGCAGGCGGAATTAGACGCCCAGACTCAGCCGGGAAAGATTTCTTTGGATATAAAGAACATGGATATCATTGACGTTTTGAAAGTCCTGGCTATGCGCGGAAACTTAAATATAGTAGCCGGCAGGAATGTGGCCGGCAAAGTAACGCTTTTCCTGAAAAATGTGGATGTGATGGACGCCCTGGAAATAGTTTTGGCCGCCAATAACCTGACCTATGAAAAAAAAGGCAGCATTATTAATGTTATCACCGAAAAAGACTACGAGATGTTATACGGCGAGACCAGCACGGATAAGAAAGCCGTGTCGATAATGCATCTGCAATATGCCAAGGCCATTGAGGTGGGTAAGGCGCTTAATCTGCTCAGGTCAAAGGTAGGCCGGGTTATTATTAATGAAGGGTCTAATACCGTAGTTTTGCTGGATGTTCCTCAGCGTTTAAAAGATATGGAAGAGGCGATCAGGAATATGGATTTGCCTACGGAAACTAAGACCTTTGTCTTAAATTACGCCAAGGTCAAGGATTTAGAAACGAGTCTGAAAGAATCGCTGACCAAAAACGTGGGCGAGATTAAGATTGACGAAAGGATGAATAAAATAATCATCACCGATTTACCGGAGAAGGTAGACTACCTTGGTAATATTATCAGCGCTTTCGATGAAAAAGACAAAGTGGTTCTGATTGAAGCCAAGATTATCCAGATTACCCTGAACAAAAATATAGGCTATGGGGTTAATTGGAATAGTGTCTTTGCCGGTATTGATAGTATTGCCGCTGCCGATCTTTCCGTGAATCTGCCTGCGGGCATTAACTCCTGGCCGACGACGTTTACATATACGCGCGCTCACGGGGCAACAGTCTATGGCGACCAGATAATTTTAAAACTACTGGAAACCCTGGGAAAAACCAATGTTCTTTCCACGCCCCGGATTACCGTGGCTAATAATCAGGAGGCCAAAGTGTTGGTAGGGACAAAGGAGGCCTTTGTTACCTCCACAGTTACTCAAAGCGGAGACGTTACCACCACGGCGGATGCTGTCCAATTTGTAGATGTAGGCGTAGCCCTTTCGGTAACGCCGGTGATTAATGCAGACAATTACGTCAACATGAAGATAAAGCCTGTAGTCAGCTCCGCTCCCACGAAATTGGAGCTGACCAATCCTGACGGCAGTGTGCGCACCAGCGTGCCTATTGTGACTACTTCAGAGGCGGAAACTAAACTTTTGGTGAAAGACGGGACCACGATTATTTTAGCCGGGCTGATGAAGGATACCCGCAAGGATAATCTCGAGAAGATTCCGTTTTTATGCGATATTCCTCTTATTGGGGAGTTGTTTAAAAGCAAGGGGAAGGAAGGGGAAAAAACAGAGCTGGTGATATTTCTTACTCCCCACATAATCAGGGACGATGAAAATGTTATTGATGAGGCGCGCAGTTATGTGCATGAGCATGAGGAAACCGGACTAAAAACACACGAAGGCTCGGCCGCGAAATTCAATTTTAACTCCGATACAGAGAAGGACGCTTCTTTGGTACTGGACGCGTTTTCCCGTTCCAGTGATTTTCAGCAGTATTGCAATTATATCACGGAAAGGATTAATAATACCCTGCGCAAGTATAGCCCCGAAGGAGCAGGGCAGGAGAGACAGCAGATTCAGTTGAGCTTTATCCTTGCTTCCGACGGCTCTTTAAGAGAAAGACCGCGCGTTTTGACTCCGGTAAGCAGGGAGTTGAAGGAACTGATCGTCCGAAGCGTGGAAGAGGCTACGCCGTTCTCTCCTTTCCCGGATAGCAGCGCGGAGAGCGAGAAGACCTTTAACCTGACCATATATTTTGAAGGACATTAATCAATCAACAATGCCGAACACAAAGTTTAAGAAAGACCATAATCTTTTAGGTGAGCTTTTGGTTGTCCAGGGGCTGATTACTTCTGAACAGCTGGATGCGGCGCTGGCCGAACATGAAAAAACAGGCGACTTTATTGGCGCGACCTTAGTCAAAAAAGGTTTCCTGACCGATGAAAAACTCCTGCCGGTCCTTTCCAAACAGCTGGGGGTGGAATATGCCAAAGTCAAAGATGTAGATATTGCCCCGGCAATAATCGAATTGGTCTCGGCCAAATTTGCCTGCCATTATAAGTTAATTCCGTTGAAAAAAGAAGGGAATACTTTAATTATAGCGGTAAGCGACCCCTTGAATATTCAGACCTTGGATGACCTTAGCCTGCTTTTAAAGGTAGAGGTGCGGCCGGTATTGGCTTCGCAGAAGGAGATATTGGAGGCGATTAGAAAACATTATGGCGTAGGCGCCGATACCATTGAGAGAATGGTAGCCGAACCCTCGCCCCTGCAGAATCTGGAAACTTTTAAAATCGCTGCTGAGGATTTAGAAAGTCTGGCCGAAGATGCCTCGATAATTAAGTTTGTGAATCAGATTATTACCCAGGCCGTTGCCGACCGGGCCACTGATATTCATATTGAGCCTTTTGAGAATCAATTGCGCATCAGATACCGCATCGACGGCATACTTTATGACACCAGTGTCCCGCCCAATATTAAATTTTTCCATTCGGCGATTGTTTCCCGTCTAAAAATAATGGCTAATCTGGATATCGCCGAAAGACGCCTGCCCCAGGATGGCCGGATTTTAGTTAGATTGGGAGACAGAGACCTGGACCTGCGTATTTCTATCCTGCCTACGCCTTATGGGGAGACTGTGGATGTGCGTATCCTGCTGCCCAGCATGTTTTACAATCTGGAGGATTTAGGCCTGATTGGCAGTGATTTAAAAATACTGGAATCCTTGATTAAAAAGCCGCACGGCATCATATTTGTCACCGGGCCTACGGGAAGCGGCAAGACCACCACGTTATATGCCTGCCTTACCAAAATCAACGATACGGAAAAAAAAATTATTACCATAGAAGACCCCATTGAATATCAGATTAACGGAATAACGCAAATCCAGATTCAGTCTAAAATTAATCTTACCTTCGCCCAGGGTTTACGTTCGATGCTGCGCCATGACCCGGATGTAATGATGGTGGGAGAAGTCCGGGACAGAGAAACCGCGGATATAACCATTCGCGTAGCGTTGACGGGACATCTGGTCTTCAGCACACTGCACACCAACGATGCCGCCGGCGGAGTAGCCCGGCTTTTAGATATCGGCATTGAGCCGTATCTGGCGGCCTCTTCCGTGGAATGTTTTATTGCCCAGCGGCTGGTGCGCCTGGTTTGTCCGAACTGCCGTTATGTAGTGAAACCGGAAAAAGAAATCTTGACCCGTTTACAACTGCGGCCGGAAGAAGACCTGTCTCAGGCCACCTTTTTTGTGGGTAAAGGGTGCGAACAATGCAAGTTTACCGGATATAGAGGCCGTACCGGTATTTATGAGTTTTTACTGGTCAGTGACAATATCCGGGACCTGATTATTAAGCGCGCCTCGGCCAGTCAGATTAAAAAACTGGCGGTATCCGAAGGTATGCATACCTTGCGCCAGGATGGCTGGGGCAAGATAAAACAGGGATTAACTACCCCCGCGGAGGTGCTGAGAGTAACGCAAGAAGAATAACCAAAACAGGTTACATCAATAATTTTCCCCCAAGAAGCGTCCGTGCGGCGCTTTTTTCTTTACATAAGCGGGAAGTTACGTTATAATAAAAAATTCTAAGGAAAATAACTTGACCGGGGCGTAGCGCAGTTTGGCTAGCGCACTTGCTTTGGGAGCAAGGGGTCGTCAGTTCAAATCTGACCGCCCCGATTATAACTACAGAACCACAGAGAAGACGGAACCACAGAACCACAGAGAAGACGGAATCACGGAACCACAGAGAACGAATAGAACCCAGAACTATAGAAAGAACGAAATCACAGAGATAGAATATGATCACAGAAAGATAAGATGATGGAGGTAGAGGAGCTTAATAGGATAACTGAGAGGATAATTGGAATAGCAATAGAAGTGCATAAAAAGTTAGGCCCGGGATTCATAGAAAAGGTATATCAACAGGCGCTGGCTTTGGAATTTGGTGAAAACAAC
>JAZDEE010000101.1:0-14072 GCA_043809065.1 Candidatus Omnitrophota bacterium
TAATGATTGGTGTACGGAGTGGTTTTATATCAGGCGGCTTCCCAATGAAATGACCGGCAAAATCTTGGAAGAGGCGGATCTGTTGGGCGATGAACGGGCGAGGGAGGTAATGGAACTTTTGGCGGATCAAGGTATCCCTGAGAAGGTGTACCAGAGGCTGCTACCGGAATATATCAGGAGAGTTCAGAAAGTACAAGAACAGGATGCGCAGAGCCGGTATGTCTGGTTGTTTTGGGGGAATCTGATTGAACTGCTCCGGAAAGAAGGTGTAGTGGATAAGGAAAATATAGCCATAGCCTTACAGCTTGTTGCCGGTAAAGCCGAAGCGTTCCCTGCCAAAAATATCAGGGATGAATACAGCGAGGCGGTACTGAAATTTGTTCAGCATGTAATTACGGATAAACAGACGTTGGAGAAAACGTTTATACTGTTTACGATGGTTTCCGCCTGCGCGGGCAATAAATGGGCATATTTGTTGTTAGAGCAATTAGCTGAAAAGAAAGTTATTGTATCCGCCGCTGATATAGATAAGCTCAATAATTTTTTCCGCGGGAAGGCCGAAAGTTCCCGGCAGACGTTAGCCCGGACCTTGCGCTGGTTAGGGTTGACCAATAGTGATAGAAGAGATAGTCTGGAAGAGATGTTTATAAGAGCGGAAGAATATATGGCACAGGACCAGTTGTGTTATTGGTCCTTGCTTAAGGCAGAACTGCTGGCGGATAATACTCCGGAAGGAATAAATAATCTGCTTCTGGATTTGTCTTTTAAGGTAAGAAGTATGGAACAGTTCAAGGCTTTTATTGTATTTGTTGCTGCAATGAAAGACAGCGCGTTCGTGCCAATATTTAGGAAACAAGGTTTGATCGAGCTGATTATTAATGCGGATACATATGCGCGTTTTTACTATAATTTAAATACGTGGCTGCCGGAGCTTGCTAATCTGGCGCTGGTCTGCCTGAAGGCGGACAAAAGGGTAAGAGAAAATGTATTTCATCCGGACGTCATCAAAGTGCTGCTGCTTTATGACGATTTAGAAAAGATTCAAAAGTTAAGCGGTTTTATAGGTACTCTGATTGAGGAGAAATTAAGCGTGCGGGTTACCAAACCGGATGTTTTAGCGCCCTTTTTAACATCGGGTTCTTTGAGAGATTTATTAATCTTAACCAGGGCGGTCCAGCGCCAGGGGTATAATGCCGTGCTTATCCATCCCCGGGTGCTCAAGGCGCTTGCCGATAGAAAAAGTGAAGGGCGCGGCACTGATTTAATCAAGATTTTACGCTTTGTTAAATCAGTAACAAGGAAAAAGTTAACGCCGGGCCTTTTACGTCCGGACGTTCTGACGCGCTTGATTAAGGATGGAGACTGTAGTTGTTTCGCCGAAGTTACCCGGTTGGTTGAGGCCGGGATATCTGCTGATTATAAAGACTCTGACCTGATTAAGGCTATTGCCCAAAATGCTCAGGAGCAGTCGGCTGATGCCTTGAAGATGCTGTTGTATTTAACTGAGACAGCCCAGGGCGCGGGATTAGAAGGGAAGCTAACCAAAGACGTCCTAAAAAGACTGGCAATTATGGCCGGGAAATATTCCGGAGAACTGTTCAAGATACTGAAGCGTTTAATAGAAAAGCAGATTTTACGCGCGGATAATTTTGAACCAGGATTACAGTCAATCCAGTCATTCGTCCGCATCCGGGGTAAATTACGCCAGGACTTTGCTCAATCTTCCTTTTATTTGTTGCTGGGCAGGCTATTCGATGAGGTGTTAACGGATGAGCCGGCCTGGCAGAAATTTTCCCCGGTGCTAACCTGCCTTAAAGATATTGAAGACGATTACTCTTTTGCTTTGCTCTGTGAAAGCTTAATGAAGATAATCCCATATCAACCTTGTGGCCCGGATGCTCCGGGGAAATTAATAATCTTTCTTAAACAGCTCATCGGAAAGCATCCGGAATATATAAAAGAAATCGGCGATCGTATAATCGCGATGCGCACTTGGGAAGATTCAATAATTTACATTGAACTTTTGTCGCTGATTGTTTCTATTGTGTCTGATGTAAGTGAATTGCGGCAGACTCTTGAAAAGTTGCGTAACGTACTTTTTTTTACCATAGACTGTAACTACGGGCTGGGTTTAGGCTTTTTTAAAGAACTTACTGCGTGTATAAGCTTTCGTCCGGTTATGTATTATGCGGGTATCTATTACCTGGAAGAATATATAGCCCGTAACCAACTGAATTCCGGCATATTAAACGCGCGGTTTTTGCTGGACGTCTGTTCCCGGACAAAAGAGAATGAAGGGGAAAGGAAAATAGGCAGCACTAATGTAGAGCTTGCTTTTCGTGAGTTAAAAAGATTAGCTAAAATAATCACCGGCCTGCGGTGGGCTGACTTTGACTTTCCTGTGGATTGGCTTACAGAGATGATTGAAGACAAAGAAGGGCCTCAAGATGAAGATGTGGTAACACTGTTCCAGGAAATAAATAACTTTTTCCGGGAGAAGGATGAAAACGGGATTACTTCCTATAACGTCAGGGTTCGGCTGAAACAATATCTGTGTGAATTCTTGTTTAAGCTGGTGTGCGCTAAGATGTACCTTTCCCGGGTTTCTATTAAGGAAGCGGCGGAGTTGTTAAATCTTACAGAAGATAAAGCGGCTATGTATTTATCCATGATGAGGAAGGAAAAGAAGTCGGGGCTTAGGCGGCTATGTGGAATTATTGAATCCAGCAGTCCGCTTTCAAGCGCCAACAGCATCTATTGGGCATTACTGATAGGCCTGAAAGGAAACTATTCTTTTTCGTTTATCGAAGCTTACAATAAAACGGTCGAAAAAATCTCTTTGCCCAATCAGGTTGAAGTCGGCTCCCAGATGCGAAGAGAATCCAATGGCAGCCGGGAAAGAAAATGTTCCCAGTTGTACAGGGATGGCAGCGGATACGGGGTCAGGCCTCCACAATTTACAATTAATAGGTTTTTTGAAAAAAAAAGTCAAAAGTGGAGGCCAGAACCCCATGGGTTTTAGGCCCCCACTACGCTGGACGTAGTCTCGGAAATAATTAGCGAACTGAAGAAAAAAAAGATATATTGGGACGGGTATAATGGGTATCTGTTCCAATATTTAATCCCGAGATTATCCGCCGGCGGAGCAATTATGCCGGCAATAGAAGAATTGGAACAGAAAATAGACGCCTTTTCCGCGCGTATCCCCGCGCTTTCGCTGGACGCGCTTTCCGCTGAGGAGAAATTTTTGTTCTATAATTACCTTTGCCGCAAGTATCCTTCGGTTATGGATCGAGTGGACTTTGACGGCTTTGAGAAAGACCCTATAGTCGGTGATCTCTTAAAGGGGCTGCGCGGCGAGGAGTTTTATTTAAGCGGCCCGGATATCCGGGATTTAATCGGGTTAAGCTTGGCTTTTGATGAGCGGGTGCTGGAATACGTCAACCAGCGCCATCCCGGAGACAGCCTTTGGATTACCAGTGTGCGCGAACTGCAAAGACTGCACCGGGAATATGTCAGCCGGTATATTTCTTCGAGGAGTTATCAGGGCGATAAGCTTCGGGTAAAGTATACACTGCAGTATTTTATCCTCTGCGCAATTACTTTTTACGGGGATATGTTCGGCGAAGAAGTGGATGAGTTTAAGAAGATATTGATAGCCGCGATTAACGAGGGGGGACTGAACAATGGCCAGGCCGGCGCCGGGAAAGAAAAAGGGTACTTTGGCTTATTTGTCCGGCTTTCTTTAGGTGATGAAAGCCTGCAGGGAATAAGTCTCCCGGAGTTAATCGACAGCCTGTTGGATACCAGCTTTAGCGCTCTTGGCCAGCCGCAAGACCCCGGTCTTTTATGGGGAGTGGAGGAATACCAACGGACTTACTACAGTATTTTAAGGAAGATAGAGACCGGCTACCCCGGCTTATTCATTATTTCGCCTTTTTCCGCGGGCGCCTTTGATTTGGCCTTAGAGCAGATACAAAAGGACGAAAGCGGCAAGTCCGAGGTCTACCGTTTTGGCTTATCCTATTACAGCGACCGCTCGGAATATTTCGGGATGAACGTTCCCTTAAAAGAAGGGGGGGTGAAGTTTTTACCGGGCATATTGCCTAAACTGATTGAGCGCGCCCGGGAGGATAAAGAAAGACAGATTTTTCTTGTGGCGGATGATATTGAGGCCGCGCGGGGCAGTTTCCGGGTGGAATTTAACGCTCCGTTGTGGGAGCGGATAGTAGTGATTCCGGAATTAGGCAGGAGATACCGCGTCCCCCGGAACTTGCACATCATTTTTACTACGGGCGAGGACAGCAGGATAGATGACGCGGCTATTTGTGACCGCTTAGTGCGTGGCCGCGCGGGCCGGCTTTCGGTTTTAGATACGCGGAAGCTGCTGGAAAACAGGTTTGGTCTTTCCGTGAATCAGGCTCAGCGGTTAAGCGCGTTATCCGAACAATTGAACAAGGCCGGTTTTCAACAGGAGCAGTTGTTTTCCGTAGAGCATTTGATCTTTCCGGCCATCTATGCCCGGGAAAGAGCCCGGGGTGACGCGGCTGTTTTGGCTGAGGAGGTCTACCGCTACTTTGCCTTAAGATTCCGCTATCACCGGGACCGGCAGAAGTTTAATCAGATATTCACGGGAATATTTGGACAAATAGAAAAAAGCTGGGAACGCAGTGAGATTGTCCTGGGGGAAAAAGGTATTATCGCCGACGGAGTAGAGGCGGAGGCCGGCGCCGAATTCATCAACCGCTGGCAGGAGAATCCCGGAAAGAGTTTTACGGATATATTACTGCAATACCATTATGTCGCCGGCCGGTATGAAGAAGCGGCGATTGCCCAGTTTTTCCGGCAGAGAAAATACGCGGATAAGTTTCCGGTGAGTAACTTTACTGTCCTGATGGGTTTAAGCGGCGAAGGCAAGACCCAGCTTACTGATGTGCTGGCCCGGATTTTAGGATATAAACATCTTCCTTTTACTTTCCACAAAAAGTCCCAGCCGGAAGAGTTAACCGGAGGCATTGTCCTGGGACAGGAGGGGTTTAGGATCGAGAATGAGACCGGGTGGACCCGGGCGGAAAGAGAAGCCGGCTGGATAATCAACTATAGCGAGGCCAATTCGGTATTAAAACAGGCGATGTGCTATTATCTTTCGCCGGAATTCCGCGGGGCGGATAAACGTATTCTTTCCGAGATTCCGGCGGAAGACACGCTGTTTTATGAGAACCTGATTAACCGAAAGAATCTCCATATTGTGGATGTCAACCCGGATGATTTCCGGGCCAGAGAGGAACTGCCCAAACCTTTACTGGAGTATGTCCATATCTTCTGGATGGGTTATGACTATAGCGCTGATGACGCGGGGTATCAGGCGGAAGTAAAAGCGGAGCTGGAGTTTTTGGCGCGGAAGATATTTGAGTTTTACTTTCCGGAACTGGGAGAAAAAGAACTAAAAGGCTACGCGCGAAGCTTATCCGGGATTTATTACATCATCCAGCGCGGGCTGTCTACCGGGGTGATGAATTCACTGTATCAGGTATTGACCCGGCGCGACTTAATCCGGGCGGTCAAGCTGTTCCGCTGCGGCCGCGTCATCAGGAACCTGGATTTAGATACCTCTTACAAAAGGGCGGTCAAGGCGGTGTTTTGGGGACAGGCACTGGAGAACAACGTTAAGGATGGGATTCAGAAGGTTCTAAAAGATACGCGGTTATGGATAGACTGGTATGACACGGGGGAGGTGTTTGAGGATGCCCGGGCCGCGAAACTGGGACACCTTTTGGTGAACTCCAACCAGGAGTTTGACGGAATAGAATTTGCCCGCGGCGCGGCAGGAGACAGCCCGCGGCATTATATGTGTGTAGGTGATTTTACGGATTTAGACAGCTTAACCTGCGGGGTGGGGGTGAATGAGGAAACCAAAACACTGCGGGCTTATCCGGGAACGTACTTAAAACTGATCGCGGAGGCCCAAAATGATCCTGCCCGTCTCCATTACCTGTTAATGGAGAATTTTCACCGGCTGAATGCCGATACCGCGGTAGGTTCCAACGAGAGTCTCCAGGACAAGGTCATCCGGATACCCGGGTATTTGTTAGACGCGGACAACCAGGCCGCGGATTCCAGCTTTGCCATCCCGGAAAATCTGCTCTTTGTCTTTACCAGTTACATCAAGCCGGAACCGGCGTTAAAGGAGCTTTTGCCGATGAGCGGGGCGGAACTGTCGCGTTTATTTGTGATTAGTCCGCAGGGCGGGCTGACCGCGGAGAAGATTGCCGCGTACTTAACGCGAAAAGCGGAGCGCGCGGGATGGGATAAAAGATATTTGCCCGCGGTCATCGGGCAGGCCGTCAATATCTGGCAGAGGTATAATCTTGAGCAGGAAGCCGGCGCTTACCCGCATAACCGCTTAGGATGTGCTGATCTGGATGAGTACTTTGGTGAAATCTTAAAATTGAAAGAGGAAATCGCCCAGGCGCCGGAGTTAATCAACCGGATAGCCTATTATACCTTAGGAATAGGCCTGCGTGATGAATACACTAAGGACATTACCCCGCGGGATTATGATATTGAATATGTAGAAAGAGAAGAGCGGGAAGAAACCGGCAATTCCCAGGTAAAGAAAATCTACCTGAAAGCCGGCCGAACGGAATATCCCACCCAATACCTAACCAAAGACGAAGCCCAAAATCCGCTGACCCACAACTATACCGTCCCCATCGCCGAAATCCTGGAAGTATACGAGGGCATTTTCTCCGCCTGGCGCCAGGGGCGCAATGTCATCTTTTTGGAAGGTTTCCCCGGACGCGGCAAGACCAGGCTGGCTGAGGATCTCAGCGAACGCCTGGGGATCGGCCCGGCGCGGTTTAAAAAGGTCTCTGCGTTTAAAGAGATAGAATTATGGGACTTTTTGGGACGGATAGAAGAGACCTCGCCCGGCCGTTACAGACTTACCTGCGCTAAACAGGAGAATAAATTTATTTCGGAATTTTTGGATTATCTGGAAAACGGCGGCGTATTTTGTTTTGATGAAGGCAACGATTCCCAAAGCGCTGTTGAGATCCTGGAATTTCTGATGCAGGTGATCAGGCGCGAGGAAATAGATTTAGGGTTATATTTCAACGGCATCGAGATTGGCCAAAGGAAGGTCAAGGTTCATCCGGAATTTAAGGTCTTTGTCACCTTTAACCCGGCCGACAGCACTAAGGCCAGAAGGCATATCCCTTTACCTGTAGACTGGTATGCCAAAAAAATCTGGGTCAAAGACCGCTGGAAAAAAGAAAGCTGGCTGAAATTTATCGGCTATTATCTGGATAACCCGCAAGCGCTTAGCGAAGAGGAGAAAGAGCGGCTGATTAATCTTCATCTGTATATGCGCTACATTATGGAAGAGACGTTTAAGGAGCGCTATCCGGACGAGCAGGCGCCGGATGCGGTGGCGCGGTTTGAATTCAGTAAATTTAAAGAAAAATATACCGCGCAATATGGAGTAAGTCCGCGGGAGATTATCCGTATCCTCTCGGCGGTAAGTCAGGGGTTTAGTTTATATGAAGGAATTATTTTAAATTACCTGTTCCAGTTTAATAACATGGAAGACTTTGAGGCGGGGACAGCGGTGGTGGAGAGTGTCTTCCCCGGATTTGGAAAATTTTTGGATCAGTGGATGAAGGATACCGGGATAACCCGGACTAAGGATAAAATTAAGATCGGGACAATAGAAACCCCGGAGGGTTTTATCCTGACTGAGCAAAAGAGTGTGAACAAAGAAACTCAGCCGTTCCTGGTGGAAAACGCTCCGGAAGTCCTGGCGATGAAGGCCTTATTATTAAACATCATCCAGGATACCCGGCGCAAAAAAGGCATTCCCACCCATACGTTAATTAATTCCGCCCAGGGCAGTTATCCTAAGGAATTTCTCCGGTATTTCGCCTATTTTACCGGTATGGATTTGGATATCTTTGACGGCACTCCCTACGTCAACAGCGTGGAGATAGCCGGCGGAAAGACAGCGGTATTCGGCCCGCTGGCTGAAAACGGCATTGCCGGAAATACCAACGGCCGGCAGGATGTGCCCGGGTTTATCCTCGGGCATCTTGTGGAAGAGCGGGAATACCAGGAACATAGAGCGGAAATCTTAACCCGGCCGCACAGGATTTTATATCTGCCGGCCTTGGAAGAGGTCATTGATGAGGAGCTGGAAATCCTCAGCGATTTCTGGAATACGGGCCGGATTGAACAGGGAGGCAAAACCTACATCTTACCGGAGAACGCGCATATTGTGATCGAGTCCAATCAGTTAAGAGAGAAAAAATTCACCGGCCCCTTCTTTAACCGCTTCCAGAAGATCGCCTTGTTCGCCTCCATCGAGAGAGAAGACGTGTGCGGATATTTAGACAAATATTACGCTGGGTTAACCGCGGAGGAAAAAGGTTTAATTTATGATGCCGCGGTGTTGTTATGGTATTTGGATATGGGCTTTTATGACGACGCGAACCAACAAAATCCGCGCCGCAAGGAATTCAGCCGGCGCTATGGATTCAGTATTAAGGAGGCCTACGATTTGGCGGAGCTGGTCTTATGGGAAAAACAATCGCAAAAGCAGGCCGGCGCAGCGCAGATTGATTCAGTTCGCGCCGTTCTGAAAGCCGTGATGCGGCTCTACGGTCAGGCGCTGGATGAAATCACCGACGGTAAAGACGCTGCCGACAGAGACGTCTATTTGCAGGAATTACTATGGGAAGTATTCAACTATGAAGGAATAGGCCGGAATACCTTGCGGGTGCTGGAACAAGAAATCCGCGCCGTAGAAAGAATCTGGACCAATCTGGAGATTGATAAAAAACAGCTGGAAAAAGAACCGTATCTACTGCCCTGCGGGATTAAAGTAAGCAAAGAAGACGGTAGTTACCGCGTTGAGACCCCGGTGAATAAGTATAAATATACCGGCGGCGAGGCAGTCTTTTCCGATGGGTTGAAAGCGCGGGAAAATCAGGAAAAGATTATTTTGAGCCTGGGCCTGCTTAAGAGCATCGGGGACGCGGATACGGGGATAACCGAAGAAAACAAACTTTATCGCCTGCCTCCGGAGGAAGTGGCTCCGGGCGATTACATCCGGCATAGCGGCGTAATCAATGAGATTAATTCTTTACAGTATTGGGCTTCCCGCAGGGTGGGAGATACCTCCGGAAGAGTGCGGGGGCCGCGGCCGGTTATCTATCTGGGGCCGACCGGGGGAGGTAAAAGCACCAATATCCGCAATATGGGCGCGGTATTAGGGGCGCCGGTGTGCGCCTTATTTGCCTTTGAGGGGATGGAGCCGGACAATGTCTTTCTGCAGATGAGTATTGCCTTCTCGGGAAAGGAGCGGCATCTGGAGCTGGGGCTAAAGGAATTCTTCAGCCATTTCGGCAGGATTAACGGCAATTATTACTATCCGGAAGGGAAACTCACGCACGCCCTGAAAAAGTATCTGTTTATTGATGAAGCTAACGTCTGCGGGAAGATTTTATACTGCTTCCGGCCGCTGCTGCGGGGGGCGCGTAAATTCGTCGTCTATTACCTGGGAGAAAGGTTTAGCGTCGAGCTGGACCCGGAGGTGATGATAGTGGCCGCCGGTAATCCGGCCGAGACTTATACCGGAAGAAAGGCCTTCCCTCTCCAGCTGTTAGAAGACTGTGTCAAGGTGTGGGTGCCGGTATTGCACGACTATAATAAATCAGAGCGGGTGGACAGGGATGATTTGGTGGAGATACTTTTTGGCTTGCACAAGCGCAGAATGAAAGAATTAGATACCGATATCCGGCAGGCGGAAGGAGGGGAGATCTCCCCGGACAAAAGGTTCCTTAATAACACTGCGCCGGTGATTAAACTTGCTCCGGTTGAGGGGGTAACTTATATCCGGCGGCGCCGGCTTGAGCCTGGTGAAATAACTCCCGAGGTAAAACCAGCTCAACCCAGGACGAAGACCGCTCCGCAAATCCGCAAGGAGATTTTACGCCAGGGCTTTACCTACAGTATCGCTAAGATTGAACAGGGGCTCAAGAATATTCAGGCAATGAACGATAACCTTCCGAAATATCTCTGTTTTCTGGACGAGATTCTCCGGGATTATCTTCTGGCGTTAAGTGACGGCGAAGCGGAAGCGGCTGAATACGCCCAGGCCAATCCCGCCGCGTTGACCGCGAGAGTCCTGGCGGAGCTTGAGCCGTTAGACGGAAAATTTTACCAAAAGTTCAAACAGCTTGTGGACTTATACGCCGAGGGTAATCCGAAATTCGTCTTAATCAAACGGTATTTACATCAGTTAGGCGAGATTATCCTGGAAAAAAACCGCGGCTTGGAGAAGACAGAATCCAAACGCTTTTTGTTTATCTTTCCCATTGAGCATACCGGCCGGGATGAGGCGCATATCCTGGTTAAGGTGGAGCCGGTGTTAGCGGAGCTGGCCATGAGCGAGGCGGAACTGGCGGCCAAGAGGGTTAATGTAGAAAAGTACAGAGAGAAATTACCGATCATTACCTATATGGTATACGACAATCCCTTTATAAAAGGGGCCAGGGGTGTATATTCCGGTGGGAATTACCGTCTGGCTTTGAAAAAAGCTATGGAAGGCGCGCCCGTTGATTTAGATACGCATTTTCAGTGGGTGGCCCGGCATGAGAACAGCCATTCCTTAAATGAGTTGCGCTGGCTGGCGGAGGAAATTCAGCCGCATAAGAATATTGAGCTGTTTTCCATGCTGGAGCCGGCAATCTTTGGGCCGGAACGCCGGCGCTATATCGAGATGGAGCTTAAGTATTTATTGGATCTGGTAAAAGACAAAAACTCTTATTATACCCAGGCGGCCAAAGGGATATTTAATGGTTTCTTACGGGTATTAAAAGAAGAGGATAAATCAAAGCGGGGAGAGCTTCAAAATCTGGAAGAGATAACCGATGCCTTTGAACAGGAAAGGATAGACCCGATATCCGAAATAATCCGGGAATTATCCGAAGAAGAGATGGAGCGGATCGGACTTATTTTATACAAAGATGCCTGGAGTAAGAAATATCAGGGCGAATACTATCTTTCCAGCGCTAAAGGGGGTAAATATCCGCTGCCTCCGGGAGCCAAAGGAACAGCCGTTAGCGGTGACGTAATCAGTGAACTTACCGAAGGGCCGGCTTTTGGTCCGGAGGTGGATATGGGCGATATGGATGAGGAAACCGTCCGGGAGATTGAGAAACAGATAGGGGTGGAAAGAGAAGACGGGAAAAAATCCGGCAAAACACCGGAGGTGGATTTTAGTGAGGCCGGGGAGGAAGAAGAGGATGGTTCCGGCGGCAAACCTAAGGGAGAAGGGAAAGAAGAGGGCAAGCCCGGGGAAAAAGGTAAGAACAAAAAAGGCGGCAAGCCCGGGAAAGGCGGAAAGAAGGGGCAGTATAAGCCGGGGGTAATTGAGAAGGGTTGGTTGGAGAAGCCCGGCGGAAGCTGGTTTGAGCGCAACTTTATCGCCGAGTTTACCCAGGAGCCTGTGCAGGAAGAGGTTCACTCGCGCACCGGCAGGCAGGTTGACTGGAAGGCCGTCCTGAAAGGCAGCGGAAGCAGCCGTAAGCTGTTTATTAAGAACTTTGAAATAGAAACCAACCCGCAGTTAGTAATGGTCTTAGTAGATGATACCAGCGGCAGTATCGGATATAAAAACCTGCTGCGGACGTTTACCAACATCACAATGTTTTTTATCAATCAACTGCACCGGGTGACGAAAAAAAATAAAGGCGTATTTTTTAGTTTAGGTTCCATTTCCGACCGCTACGACAGCGTGTTTGGTTTTGATCAGTGCCGGGACGGGGAAATATTGAGCGCGGCCCCGGAAAAGGTCTGGAAGGTGGGCACCGGCGGAGGGATTAATACTATAGAGCTTATTATTGGTCTGCGCGATTTATTTGCCAAGCCCGGCCCGCACACAACCATTCGTAATAAACTGGTAATCGTGAATACGGATGGAGGAGAAACTTCGGAAGAAGCATTCTTTGAAACCCTGAATCATGAAATTAGCGGGATGCGCAGCCGGCTTGCTCAGCCGGATAATTCCGGGACAGGAAGCGGGGAGAATGCCGGGTTAAGCAATAAACTTGCTGTCTATCAGGAGATTCAGGAGATGATTGCCGGCTGGGAGAATGAAGAAGAAGGCCGGATTACCAATGGGCAGTTTACTTATTCTCAGACACATATTAAGAAGCTAAAGCGCTTAGTCAAAGGTTTTGAGAAGCGCTACGGCGTGGACGTAGTGTTTATAGGCATAGACACAAAGGACGTTACCAACTATTCCAAATACATCTTGTTCAACAAGGAACCTCAGGAGAACGATTTGAAAGTGGCGCTGACGAAAATCGCCCGGCAGAAAGCCCTGCGCGGTTTCCTGCCGCAGGGAGATTTGGTGGATAAGTTAGGGATTAACACAGAGACCACCGTCTCCGTTCAGGCTATGCAGGATGCGAAATGGGAACAGTTACTTTCACATTGTTTGTCATTCCCGCGCAAGCGGGAATCCAGAAAAGCAGCTTCCTCGCCGATAGTGAATGAGCAAAAACGGGATGAGATTTTAAGAGAGGTATCGAAATGGAATTCCGGGGACAGTTCAGAATGGCGCTGACTTAAGGATTGAGAAGTAAGCCAAAAACACCTTCATAAATCGAGGAATACATAATAAAATCGATTTATGGAGGTGACTATGAGCCGATATAAAAGAAATATTATCAAATTAACCGAAACAATCAAGGAAAAACGCAGCGAATTAGAAAACAATCAATTGCAACCAATTAAAAGATTAATCACCAAGCGTCGCGTTGAAACAATCTGCCGCGAAGACGGCTATATTTATCGAAAAAGAAAACTTACTCCGATAATAACTATACTACATATGCTTGGCGCGGCATTAAGCCGGGAGGGAAGCTTTCAAAGCTCATGGAATAACGGTGGCCAGATTGCTGGTTCTGATGCGTTAGCGAAAGCGCGCAAACGATTGCCGCTCTCGATTTGGGACAAATTAGATCTATGGATTGCTTCGTCTATCGAGCGGGAATTTGGTCAAGAAGCTCTCTGGCGTGGGCATCGGGTTGTCGGTATTGACGGAACATGCGTTTCCATGGGCGATGAAAAAGAATTAGGCAAGAGATACGGCAAAACCGGCTCAAAACACGGCGCCAGCCGGTTCCCCATCGCCCGAATGGTGTTCGCCTTCGCCCTGAAAACACACATAACGATAAAGCATCAAATTGACGGATATAGAGTATCGGAAAAAGAGCTTCTTAGAAGAATGCTTAAGCATCTTAAAAACAATGATTTAATTATCTGCGACAGGCAATTTGCCGGAGCCAATCTTTACGCGGAATACCGGCAAGCAGGGCTTGAATTTATTACGCGTCTACATCAACGTTTACGAGTCGAGAGGCTTAGAAAGATTAAAGAATACTCAAAACGGGACTTTGTCGCGGAATTACCGTTGCTCAAGAAACATCGCAGAGAAAACCCGATGTTACCTTCATCTATTACCGTACGGCTAATCGAAGTTAAGGCACGTATCCGGGGAAGGGGAACAAAGTTTTGGCTGGTAACCTCGTTGCTTGATGCTAAAAAATACCCGGCTTGCGAAATCAAAGACCTTTACAAAAAAAGATGGGAAGTCGAAACTTTGATTAAAGAGCAAAAGATTTGGCTGGGCAGCGACGTCCTGCGGTCTAAAACCAGCGCGGGGATTTGCAAAGAAATCTACGCGCGTATTGTTGCGGGGAATTTAATCCATTGGTTGATTCTAAAAGCGTCCCAAAAACATAAAGTAGACGCAACAAGAATCAGTTTAACGACGGCAACACGTTTGATAAACCATTACAGCATAAGAATGAGCGAAGCAGCGCAAAATCGTTTACCGTGCCTTTACGAAGACTTATTGGCTAAAATAGCGGCGTCAATTATTCCTTATCGGCCGAATCGAATTGAGCCGCGCTTTAAGAGGAGAGATCAGAAGCATTATTCGATATTACATACGTCAAGAAAACAATGGAGGCGGGAAAATGCGTTTGCTTAAGTCAGCGCCATTC
>JAZDEE010000102.1:0-27288 GCA_043809065.1 Candidatus Omnitrophota bacterium
GCTGCGAACAGCTTCTATCTCCGCGCCTAAAGGTTCGCTGATCGCGCGTATTTTTAAAATAAATTCTTTATCTTTGATGCCCCTTAAGTTGATATCCACATTAAGCATGGCCGCCTGATAGGCCGCTTCTAAAAAAAACACCGCCACTCCCACATCGCTAATCAAATTGACATTACCCTTTCCCACTAAAGCCGGCGCCAGCTTGATCCCCTCGCGACAGCATTTACATACATTAAGCGGCGCAGATACCGCTTCTTTCAGTCCATCCTGAACTGCCTGGGCGCGTTTCTTTTTTTCTTCGGGGGTATTCACGGGAAGCTGATATGCCGCGGACAGTTTTTTATAACCGGCAACATCCGCATCCACCAGTAAAAGCAGTTCCGCGCGCAGCTTCTCCGCTTGAGTCAGGATATTCCTGATGTCTATTTCATACGCCTTATATTTTTCCTTACCCAGCGTAAAGTTACACACCATACTAAGCAAGGCCGCGCCAACTGCCGCCGTCAGCGCCGCAGCACTCCCGCCTCCCGGGGCCGGTTTCTCCGCGGCTAAATCGTCCAGATATTTTTTCAATGTTTCCTTGTACATCCATTTTCCCTTTATAGAATTAATTACACAATCAAAACAACCCTGCCACATTCCCGTCCTTATCTAAATCTATCTTCTCTCCCGCCGGATGCGTAGGCAGTCCGGGCATCGTGCGCATTGTCCCGCATAAAGGATATAAGAACCCCGCCCCTACCGCGGCGCGCACATCGCGCACAGGCAAAGTGAACCCTTGCGGACGGCCTTTTAATGCCGCGTCGTGCGAAAGCGAAAGATGGGTTTTGGCCATACAAATAGGCAGTTTGTCATATCCTAATTTTGTATACAAAGCGATTTTTTTCTCCGCCTCGTCCTCATAATGCACGTCTTTCGCTCCGTAAATTTTGGCAGCAATGGTCTCGATTTTTTTCTTGACCGGCCAATCTAACGGATACAAAAACCGGAAATTTCCCTCTTTGTTACAAGCCGCGGATACCTCATGAGCCAACGCTTCTCCGCCCTTGGCCCCTTGAGCCCAAAGCTCGCTTAATACCGCCTCCGCGGCCCCGGCTTCTCTGGCTATATTGCGGATGTGCTCTATTTCCCCGGGGGTATCGGTAGTAAACTTATTGATCGCCACCACGCAAGGCACCCCAAATAATTTTATATTTTCGATCTGTTTTTTTAGATTGGAACAGCCGGCATCCACCGCCGCGATATCCTCACGCAATAATTTAGGGTCTAAGGGCTTGCCGGCAATAACAGTAAACCGTCCGGAATGCATCTTCAGCGCCCGCACAGTGCAGACTAAAACTACACAGTCCGGCCGCAGGCCGCTTACCCGGCACTTGATGTCAAAAAATTTCTCGGCGCCGCAATCCGCCCCAAACCCGGACTCCGTAACTACATAGTCAGACAATTTCAAGGCCATCTGGTCAGCCAGGATGGAATTGTTGCCGTGAGCGATGTTGGCAAAAGGCCCGGCATGAACAAAACAAGCGGTATTATCCAAGGTCTGCAGCAGGTTGGGTTTGATAGCGTCCTTGAGTAAAACCGCCATTGCCCCGGCCACTTTAATATCTTCGGCGGTAACCGGTTTTCCCTCTTTAGTCATCGCTAAAACAATCCGTCCTAAACGCCGGCGCAAATCACTAAGACTTGTACTCAAGGCCAGGATAGCCATCACCTCACTGGCCACGGTAATGTCAAACCCGCTTTCCCGCTCAATGCCGTCTTCGGGGCCGCCTAACCCAATCCGGATGTGGCGCAGAAACCGGTCGGAAACATCCACCACCCGCGGCCAGGTAATTGACCGCGGGTCTATATTTAAACGATTTCCTTTAAAAATACTATTATCTAAAAATGCCGCGCAGAGATTATGGGCCAGCCCCACCGCGTGCACATCGCCGGTAAGATGCAGATTAAAATCCTCCATCGGCACCACCTGCGCGTATCCTCCTCCGGCAGCCCCGCCTTTGATGCCGAATACCGGCCCTAAGGAAGGCTGACGAATACACACAGCGGTCTTTTTACCAATCCTGTTTAAGGCCATCGCCAAACCAATGGTGGTAACCGTCTTCCCCTCGCCCAGGGGAGTAGGCGTAATAGCGGTAACATCAATGTATTTGCCGTTTGCCTTGTTGGCGATACGTTCTAAAATAGATAAAGATACCTTCGCTTTATACTTGCCGTATAATTCCAGTTCGTCTTCTTTAATTCCCCAGCCCAAGGCAACATCTTTGATTGGTTTTAAATATGCCTGACGGGCTATTTCCAAATCTGCAGGAATTGTTTTCATCTAATCTCCTCCGCGATATGCTGTAGTTTCTCCAGGACTTTTGAGCAATCTTCTATCTGATATACCGGCGAACCCATCCCGCAGGGAAGCGTAATCAGGTCTCCCTCCTGGAAATCTTGAATATTCTCTTTCCGCTCCACCCCCCAGGCGATCTTTTTCCCGCTGCGATAGCCGGAATATTTAACAATATCAAACTGGGAAGCGTCAAAACTGATAATATCAATCGGGGCGGAAAACATTTTGTCCCAGTCCATATTTCCGCAGGTATGCACCCCTCTGACTACATTGAACCCGGAAAAAAGCGCCTCCCATAATTCCGCGAAATCTACCCCGGATTGTCCTAACGCTGGTTCATCCAGAAAAAGTATCACCTCACGGGCATCCAGTCCCTTCATCACAGCCGAGATATGTTCATAAGCCCTGCGCACGGCTTCATCGGGACTGTAACCGGAAAACAATAAAGTTGCCGGGCCGACACACTGAATCTTGGCTGTGTCATATTTATGGCGCTTAAATTCTTCCAGACAGCTCAAAGTGCCGGGCTGTTTGATATAATTCAACATCGAATCCCCGTTTTTAGGAAGCTCAGGCAAAAAAGGGATATCATGCTTTAAGCTATATGCTACCGCTTCACCGGCATCAGTAAAAGGTAATGAACCAATTTGGGTGATTATTTTTCGGTTTCGCATCTGACTACCTTTTAATTAAGTCCAGGGTTTCCGCCCTGGTTTTGGAATTTGTCCGGAACACCCCGCGCACCGCGCTGGTAACCGTCACTACACCGGGTTTCTTTACCCCGCGCATACTCATACACATATGTTCGGCTTCAATAACTACCATCACGCCCTTGGGTTTGAGCTTTTTCATAATCACATCGGCGATCTGAGTAGTCAGCCGCTCCTGCACCTGCAGGCGTTTAGCCAAAATATCCACCACCCGGGCCAACTTGCTTAATCCGGTTACTCTGTTCCCCTGCGGGATATAGGCTAAATGCGCTTTGCCCATAAAAGGCAAAAGATGATGTTCGCATATTGAATACAGCGGGATATCCTTCAGCAAAACTATCTCATCGTGGCCTTCGGCTAAAAGCACTTCTAACTCTTTACCGGGATCGTTATTCATCCCGCTGAGAATTTCTGTAAACATCTCAGCCACCCGCTGCGGCGTATCCAGCAAATCCGGCCGCGCCGGGTCCTCGCCAATGGCTTCCAGAATCATCCTGACTGCCTGTGTGATCTTTTTCATATCCATCATTTTTTCCTTACCCTCTGCCATACGCTAATACAAACACATTAAGTCTCATTACAGTTTAAAATTCGAAATTCGAATATCGAAATTCGAAACAAATCCAAATTCTCAAATGCTCAAATTTTCAAAACTAAAAGCCCTTACACCTCATATTCTTTAGGCCTACGTTTTGGTCATTTGGATTTCGATAATTTGAACATTGTTTCGGATTTTGAATTTCGTGCTTCGGATTTTATCTCCAAAAAGTATAAATGGCTTTATATGTAAATTTATTAATTTTGTTTGTATTAATGTTTAAAATGTCTCATCCCCGTAAACACCATACTGATGCCATACTTATTACAAGCTTCGATAATCTGCTGGTCGCTGATGGAACCACCGGGCTGAATGATCGCGGTAATGCCCGCCTGATGCGCCTGCTCGATTGCGTCGGGCTTAGGGAAAAAGGCATCGCTAGCCATTACTGCCCCTTTTGTCTTATCTTTAGCCTTACTGCAGGCAATCATCACCGAATCCACGCGGGACATCTGCCCGGCGCCGATACCTACCGTCTTTGTCCCCTGGCACAACACTATAGCATTACTGCGTACATGTTTGACGATCTTCATCCCAAATAAAAGTGATTCTATCTGTTCATCAGCCGGCGCCTTTTTGGTGACAATTTTCAACTCATCCCTGCTTAGCCGGGCCAAATCCATATCCTGCACTAACAGCCCGCCGACAACTTTCTTGTAATCTTTCTCTCTGCTTGAGGTAGGCCGATAATCCGGCGCTTCCAAAAGCCGCAAATTCTTTTTACCGGCAAACGCCGTTTTGGCCGGCGCAGAAAAAGAAGGCGCTATAATGCACTCAACAAAATCCGCTTCTTTCAATATCACCTCGGCCAGCGCCGCGTCTACTTCACCGTTAAATCCCACAATACTGCCAAAGGCGCTTAACCGGTCGCATTCCAGGGCCTCTAAATAGGCTCTGGTTAAACTATCCGCCGCTGAGACGCCGCAGGGGTTGGTATGCTTGATAATACTGGCCGCCGGAGCAGTGAACTCTTTAACTATTTCTATGGCGGCATTTAAATCCAAAATATTATTAAAGGAAAGTTCTTTCCCCTGAAGCTGACGGGCGCTGCTCACCCCGGACTCCCGCGCCTGGCTGTCTTTATAAAACGCCGCCTGCTGATGCGGATTTTCCCCGTAGCGCAAATCCTGCACCTTCTCAAAACTTAACTCTAATTTTCCCGGAAACGCTCCTGCGGACTGTGTACCCGACAAATATTCATATATCGCCCGGTCATATTCGGCTGTGCGCTTGAATACCTCTACGGCCAAACCTTTCAGGGTTTCTTCGGAAAGCGCGCCGTTATTATCTTTAAGTTCTTTAATTACAGCCGGATACCGCGCCGGATCGCTAATTACCGCCACGGAATGATGATTCTTGGCCGCGCTGCGCAGCATGGACGGTCCGCCGATATCTATATTTTCGATGGCCTCTTCAATGGTCACGCCGCTTTTGGCCACTGTCTTTTCAAAAGGATAGAGATTGACCACTACCATATCAATCATCTCGATGTTATGCGCCTGGGCCTCGCGCATATGGGTCTTGTTTTCCCGCAAAGCCAGAAGGCCACCGTGAATCTTGGGATGCAGTGTCTTTACCCGTCCGTCCATCATTTCCGGGAAACCCGTGTAGTCAGAAACATCCTTAACCGGAATACCCAACTGACGGATCTTGCCGGCAGTGCCGCCTGTAGAGAGAATCTCAGCGCCCAAGCTATGGAGAGTTTTGGCTAACTCTTCTATTCCGGTCTTATCTGACACGCTGATTAACGCTCTTCTAATCCGCCGCATCGCATCCTCCTCAAACAATAAAAAAAAGCCTGAATAAAAACCCAGGCTTACGGTCTTTATAAAACTACTTCACCATGGTCGTTTCCATGCGGCCAGAAGTAATTTCTCATTTTTTCCTAAGGGGCCGGGACTGCCCGGACATCCAACTCCTATTATTATATTGGTTGGATTGAAGAAAAGCAAGGGAAAAATCAGGGAAAAATTAATCGCCGCCGTATATAGACATTGACTTTTTCAAGTTCTACGCCGGGCTATTTCCCGTATAATACCTTTAATTGGTCAATAGTAGGGTGTTCCGGATAATATTCGCCCTGCGGACCAATATAGCCGTCTTTCTGCTTCACCAATGCCACCGCGGTATAACTGCCGTTTGTATTAGGGACATTGATGGTTAGGGTTTCTCCGGATACTTTTTGCGGCGGCACAGCCGCGGAAAAGGCAATTACAACATTTTCATTCTCCAGGGGCGCCGGAACAACGATATACCCGTAAGGACAAGCTGTAAAGTAAATATTGTCATAATAATAGTAGGTTACGCCTCTGGCTATAATAGTCTTGTGACTGGACGGCAAAACCGTGATAATCGTGCCTATGGGCGGGATATTAACGGCAATCTCAAATAAACCAAACCAGGCCGGCCGGTAAAATCTGCCATTGTGATAACGATACCCTTCATGCCTGAATACGATATTTTCCCTGCCTCCATGCGGCCTGCCTATTCCCGGACGCGCAAAAGCATCCGGAGTAAATTGCGCAGCGATGATTAAACTAAAAACTACCGCCAGCCAGAATTTGTAAGAAAATATTTTTTTGTTCATCTTATTTCTCCTTTTCAATGTTTAGGTTCTCTCAAAACTATATAAATTTCAATCACCACATCGAAATAACCAAGAACCAAGATACAATAACCAAACAATATGTATTATTAAGTGTATTTTGATTATGGGGAATTTTCATAATTGCTTTTCATTACCGTAAAAAACTATCCAACATCTGGATCTTCATAGGTTAGACACAGGAATAATGAATTTATTCCCAAAATTTTTAAAAATAGTAAAAATAATAAAAAGTCCTCCCCAATTTTATTAATGGAAAGGACTATAACGAAAATTTAATTAACGGTTAATGAGCTGAGATTTGCCCCTTTTCCCTTATTGGGAACGCTGCATTTTACGAAGAATATCGGGAGAAACTTCCTTAATAACAGTCTCCTTCGTGCAGGCAGGACCTCTTACCTCAATCCCTGATCCTTTTTCAATAATCTCTCCTATCCTGTATCCAAGAAAGCATGGATGATCAATGACCAGATTCCGCTGCTCATTCGCCTTCCATTCCGAGCTTAATTTCGCCTTGATCACTTTCTCAATTTCTCCCCCCGGCATAACTTCGATCTTATCGTCTTTCTCATTAAACAATTCATATTCCAGCATGCTGACCTGCAGCAAGGCTAAAACCACAAACTTATGTGATAACTGCAATGCCGGCCGTTGGTTCTTGATTGCCGAAAGAAGCTCACTCGTAAGCCGGTCCTCGGAGATTATATACTGGTATGCCCCGCCTAATTTCAACCTAAACTTCTTCACATGGAGGGCGCTAAGTTCACCATGAACGTATCCGATAATATCAGGCGTTACCCCCAGTGAGAATTGCCGTTCGCCTGAAATCGAAGGCAGTTGAACACCGCCTTTAAGTGAATTCATCAGTTTCTCGTTCTGTTCCGGAGCAAAGACATCCCTTATAAGTACAACCGGGTTGGACCTTAAGTCTGCTGTCTTATAGACATCACCGACATTCTGGATTTCCGGGATAGGGATGATCGGAGCGAATCGGTTTTCTTGCAATAAGCGAGTGAGGGGATCCGTCGCGCATCCGGACACAAACACCACGAAAACCAGTAAAAAGATATTCTTCCAGGACAAAATCCTCATCACTCACTCCTTCCTAAATTTAATTCGGGCGGGCGCAAGGCCCGCCCCTACAATATTAAATTACCGGGAACGCAGATTACTCGTCAACCCAAATCTTATCTTGCCTAAAAAACTCATATAGTCCACAATCAACTTGCCGTCTAAGTGATCTATCTCATGCAGTAATACCCGGGCCAAAAGCCCTTTGGCTTCTATCTCTACCGGTTTGCCTTTTTCGTTCAGCCCGCGCAGAACAACTCGATACGGCCGCTCTATTTTGACATGCGCGCAAGGAACACTCAGGCATCCTTCTTCCAACTGGTCAGTGCCCTTAACCTCCAGGATTTCCGGATTAGCCAGCTGCACTGCTCCCTCTCCAATATCGGCCACAATAATCCTTTGATGAACACCCACCTGCGGCGCGGCCAGTCCCACCCCGGAAAAATAGCGCATCGCCAGAAGCATCTGTTCCAGCAGTGTTACTTCCTTACCGGTAATCTCTTTAACCGGCTTAGATTTTATCCGTAATATCTTATCCGGATACTTCTTGATCTCCAGCATCTTTATCCTTGTTTGCCTCTTTAACGCACCTGCTATAGAAATCACACCTGGGGCAGCAAAGATACTCTTCATTACGTTCGCCGCGGTACCACTTGGTGTCGCAAGTCCAGTAAATCTGGCATTCTTCGCAGCAGTGCAGTTTATTTTTCTTCATTTTCTCTTCCTTTCAATAGAGTCCCTATTGTTTCCAGGATTTCCTTATGCACTATTCCATTGGAAGCAATATAATTAGGAGCATCTATATTCCAGGGCCGGCCGGCAAAATCCGTAGCCTGGCCGCCCGCCTCTTCCACCAGTAAAAGTCCGGCGGCAAAATCCCAGACCTTATCGTTAAATTCCACCTCCGCCTCGGCCTTCCCGGAGGCAACATAAGCCAGACTGCGCACCGTTGAGCCGAACATCCGGATATTAAAAACCTGCGGCGCCAGTTTTTCCAAACCACCTAACATCTTCTTGCTATTATAATGAATACTGCTGTCATATATTAAGGTGGCATCAGCCAGTTTTCTCCGGGATACCCCAATCTTCTTCCCGTTGCAAAAAGCGCCTTCTCCCTTTTGAGCGGTATAAAACTCATCGGCGCCGGGCATATAAATTATCCCCAAAATGACTTCTTTTTCCCAGGCCACCGCGCAAGACGTGCCAAAAATATCTATGCCGTGAATAAAATTATGCGTGCCGTCAATAGGGTCAATGATCCAGGTCCAGCCTGAACCTGAAGGAGAAGCCGGCCGTTCTTCGGATAAGATGCCGTCCGCGGGATAATATTTATTCACCAGCCGGATAATCGCTTCTTCGCATTTTTTGTCTATATCCGTAACCAGGTCTTTTTGGCCTTTGCTTTCTATTTTAAGCTCCCGGCCAAAATTATGCAATAGGATACTGCCTATTTCCCGGCAGGCCTCAATGGCTATTTTTTTTCTTTTTTCTATTTCTTTTTTCATTGTTTTTCTTGCCGCGCCGCTCTTGGCCCAAAAATCTTACTGCCCACCCGGATAATATTCGCCCCTTCCTCTATCGCCATACGATAAGAGTCGGACATTCCCATAGAAAGATAGCGCATCTGTACGCTATTAATGTAGTCGTTGGCGATTTCATCAAAGAGCTTCTTAGTCCGCCTAAAACAAGGCCGGGTTATTTCGGGATTTTCTGTCTGGGGACCCATAGTCATCAATCCCATTACCCGGATATTCTTAAGAAGAGAAATTTCTTTTATAAATTCCTTAACATTCTGCGGAAATAGGCCAAACTTTTGTTTTTCTGCGGAGCTGTTTACTTCTATCAGGACAGGCATAATCTTTCCCTGCCGGGCGCATATCGTATCTATCTCTTCAGCGAGCTCCCTGGAATCAACTGTTTCAATAAGATCAAATATCCGGACGGCCTTCTTGACTTTATTCTGCTGCAAATGGCCGATAAAGTGCCACCGGGCTTTTCTGCCTACTACACGGAAAATCTTTTCTGCCTCTTGAAGATAATTTTCGCCGATTATCCGGACTCCCGCGGCTATCGCCTGAAGGATCTCCTCACTCGTCCGGCCTTTCGCTGCCGCTTCCAACTGTACTCCATCCGGCAGTTCCTGCAGAAGCCGGCCTACATTTTCCGCGATCATTTAAAACAAAACCCTCATCACCATCCCTGTCCCGAAATACAATAATATCAATCCGCAAATACCACTAAACACTTTGTAGACCTGCGGCTTTTTGCGCAAGAAACCGGCAGCGCCGCCGGACAAAGAAGCAAACAAAAATAACGGCGAAACCAACGTCCCTATTCCAAAGGCCAGCCCGAACAAAGCGCCCTGGAGTAAATTCTCGGCCTTAAAAGCAATATAAACAAGCAGTCCTATCATCGGAACACAAGGGGCAAATCCGGTTAAAAGCCCCAGTAGAAACAATCCTTTTCTTCCCCCGGGGGAATCGCCCGGAGCCGGATGCGTTTTAACCGAGGGGCATCCCCAAAAATGCAAAGACTGTTTACTAATAATTACTATACCTAATACAACCAGACACCCCCCCATTATACCATCAACAACCGCTCCGGCATAGCTTTCGTAAGCCTTGCTGATTATACACCGGCCCAACCCCGCGCTCAGTAGACTCAATATTACGTAGGGAATTATCCGCGCCAGAGAAAAAACCAAGCCGGCTTTGTATCCCTCACGCCATCCTTGCTGAGTAGCCGCCACATAAGGCAACATTATCGGCGCGCAAAAAGCCAGACACTGCCCCCAGCTCAAGGCCACGCCGATCATAAAGACATCCAGGAATAACTTCAAATTATATTGCTTCCACCTTCTTTACCTGGGGAACCTTGGCTTTGATGGCCTTCTCGACTATAGACTTTATGGTCATCTGAGAAGAAGGACACCCGCAGCAACCGCCGGTCAACTTCACTTTGGCCACCCCATCCGCGGTTACCTCGACCAAACTTACTCCCCCGCCATGCGCGGATAACATTGGGTTGACTTCTTCCTTTAATACCTTCTCAATCTTTTCTTTCATTTTTCCCTCACTTTTTTAAAGCTGTGAACCTTTATTAACTTTATCTATCTTTTCCAACCAGCCTTGAATATATTTTACATCTAAACTGTTTTTTTGTCTAATTAAAAGCCCATATTCTTTGGGAATGACATGAGAGTCTAAAGGCAACCCTTGAATTGAAAATTGGGGTAAGTAATTCCAGATTCAAGGGCCGACCCCGTTTTCTTTAATATGTTCGGCTAAAACCCTCATGTCGCCGATGGCTTTCTGCTCATCTATGGTCAATAGTTTCTTGCCCTTCATGACAACCTTGCCCGCTACCATAACTGTGTCGACATCGGCTCCGTTTGCAGCGTAAACAAGGAGCGAGTAAATATTGTAAAGCGGTACGAGGTGCGGCTGATCAACATCTATAATAATAATATCCGCTTCTTTACCTTCTTCCAAAGACCCTATCTTGTCCTGAAGCCCCAAAACTTCTGCGCCGCCTATCGTGGCTATCCTCAGGACACTACGCGCATCAAGAACTGTTGGTGTCCAGGTATACACCTTGTGTAAAAGCGCGGCAGTCCTCATCTCTTCGAACATATTGAGATCATTATTACTGGCCGCCCCATCCGTTCCCAGGCCAACTTTAACCTTTAACACCAGCATCGGCGGTACCGGCGCAACCCCTTCAGCGAGTTTCATATTACTCTGGGGGTTATGAGCCACGCCTGTTTTTCTGGCCGCCAGTAGTTCTAACTCTTCATCTGTAACCTGTATAGAATGCGCTGCTATAGTCCGGTCGGTTAATAACCCCAAGCTGTCAAGATAGGCAACAGGTCTCATCTTATACCGCTCTACTATATCGTTTACTTCATCCTTTGTTTCTGCAAGGTGAATATGCAACGGTGAATTATATTTCTTTGACAAGTCCGCCGCCTTTTTTAATAGCTCTCCGGAACAGGTATAAGGCGCGTGAGGCGCTACAGCAACCGTGACCAAGCGATCTCCGCTGTATTTTTTAAGCAACTCCTCTGTGTACTTCAGCCCCGCTTCAGGCGTCTTGCTGTTAGGAGTCGGGTAATCCAAGAGGCCTTCTCCTATCATCACCCTGATTCCCGCTTCTTTTGCGACCTGGGCAACATCATCCTCGAAAAAATACATGTCATTAAAAGTAGTTGTGCCGGAACGAAGCATCTCGGCTATGGCAAGCCTTGAAGCAATGCGGACATTTTCCCGGCTTATAAACTCGGCCTCGGCCGGCCATATATACTCCTTAAGCCACTGCAACAATGGAAGATCGTCCGCATAACCCCTAAACAACACCATAGCGGCATGAGTATGTGTATTCACAAGCCCCGGCATCACGATCTTTCCCGCAGCATTAATTGTTATGTTCGCTTTGAATTTGCCTTCAATGACATTTCTTGTTCCCACAGCGACCATTACGCCGTTTTTTATGGCGACAGCTCCGTCTTCTATAACAGCCATATCACTGTTCACGGTTACAACAGTGCCGCCTGAGATCAAAGTGTCGACAGCCTGCCGTTGTGAAGCGGCATAACTATCTACACAACCCAAAACTGCACAGGTGAAAGCAATCAAAATAGTCAGTATCGTTCTTTTCAAATAAACTTCCTTTTAATTTATTGTTTATTTTCCCGATTTAAAAAGAGTCTGGGGGCAACCCTTGAATTAAGAATTGGAGTAAGTAATTCGAGATTCAAGGACTGCCCCCGTTTTCCTCGTGTAATCATCTTATTGACAAATATAACCCTTTGGGTAAAAAAAGTCAAAAACTTATTTTTCCAAAGCACCAATATCCACCTGAGGATACTTTTTGAGCCTCTCTATAAAAATGCCTTTTATTTCCTCTAACCTCTCCGGCCTTTGTGCCTCGAACCTTAAGATAAGCTTGGGCGAAGTGTTGGATTTACGTAAGAGTCCCCAGCCATCGCCAAAGAGCACCCGCACTCCATCTACGTCAACACAAGGATACCTTTTTTTAAAGTAATCTGCCGCATCAGCGACTATCTTTCCTTTATCCGCGTCAGGGCACGTTATCCTTATCTCCGGCGTGCTGTAATATCTGGGCACGTCTTTAAGCAATTCGCTTAAAGATTTATCCTGCGCCGATAAAATCCGAAGAAGACGCAAAGAGGCATAGATGGCGTCATCAAAACCAAAATACTCATCGGCAAAAAACATATGCCCGCTCATCTCTCCGCAAAAAGGCGCATTTACCTGCCGCATTTTGGCTTTAATCAGGGAATGCCCCGTGGGGCAAAACTGCGGCCGCCCGCCTAACTTTTCTATCTCTTCCCAAAGGGCCTGTGAACATTTCACCTCGACCAGGCACGGCGCTTGCGGATATTTAGCCAGGATTTCCCGGTAAAATAAAATCATCAGTATATCCGGCCAGATAATCTCTCCCTTTTCATTGGCTACGCCTATCCGGTCCACGTCGCCATCGTAAGCAATCCCCGCGGCGGATTTTTCCTTTTTGACTTTCTTAAATAAATCCTGAAGATTGGCCAGAACAGAAGGATCGGGAAAATGATGGGGAAAATTTCCATCCGGGGCACAGTATAATTCATCCACTACACAGCCTAAATCCCGCAAGAGCTTCGGGACAACCAATCCCGCGCAGCCGTTTCCGGCGTCTACAGTTACTTTCAGGCCTTTGCGCAGTTTAATCTTTTCCTTGAGCATCCGCGTATAGACGGATAGTATATCTTCGAAACTCTGTTTGCCCTGGCCTTTTTTGTATTTCTTCAGCTTTATATTCTTATACAAGGCCTGAATTTCTCCGCCATAAAGAGCATTTGTCCCTTTACACATCTTCAGCCCGTTAAACTCCGGAGGGTTATGACTGCCTGTAACCTGCACCCCGCCGGCCGCTTGATAATGATGCAAGGCAAAATACAAGGCCGGCGTCGGGACTGTGCCGATATCAATCACATTCAAGCCGGCCGAAAGCATACCCGCGCTCAGGGCTTGTTTAATCCGCCCGCTGCTCGGGCGGACGTCTCCTCCGACAACTATACTGCCTTCTCCCACATAACCGGCCAAGGCACAGCCAATGTTCCTCACCACCTCGTCGGTAAGGTCCTGTTCGGCTATTCCCCGGATATCGTATTCTCTAAATATTTGCGGATTAATCTTCATCTTTTCTCTTTCACGTATTATCCGGACGGCTAAGCAATTCCTTCAGCCGGGCGGCCTTCTGACGGGAGCAAATTAAAATATTTTTATTGGCCGAAACAATCACTAAGTCGGAAACCCCAAAAGTGGTCACCGGGATATCCGGAGAATAAATTATACAGTTTTGAGTATCCACGGTCTGATGTTTTCCTATAGAAACATTCTCCGCCGGAAGCGCTTTTTGAATACGGGCAAGGGCGGTCCAATCCCCCACGTCATCCCAGGTAAACCCGGCGGCAACAGCCACGCAATCCCTGGCCTTTTCCAAAACGCCGTAATCAATGGAAATATTTTTCAGTTTTCTGTATTCCTCTTTTAGCGTCTCGGCCGCGTTTTCTTTTTTAAAACTTTCTCTGATCCGGCAAAGCGCCCGCCAATGCTCAGGCATATAGCGGCAGATCAGCGTCTGAATCAGAGAATTCTTCCAGATAAATATCCCGCTGTTCCACAAAAAACATCCCCGCGCTATAAATGTCTCCGCCTCAGCCTGGGCCGGCTTTTCCAGAAAATTGAGCGCTTCCAACACCCCGGGGGCACATTCCTTACCTATCTCTAAATAACCATATCCTGTTTCCGGCCGTTTCGGAGTTATCCCTAAGGTTACAACACAATCTTTTACCGCTAAAAATTCCACGCCCCTGGTTAAGGCGGCAATAAATTTATCTTCCTCCAGGATATAATGATCCGCCGGTAAAACCAGCATTATTGCCTGCGGGTTTATCCGCTCCAAATAGAGAGAGGCTAAACCGAGACAGGCAGCGGTATTTTTTCCTTCCGGCTCGACTATATAATTCTCCTGGGCAAGATGGGGCGCCTGTAACCGCGCCTCATTTAAATGCTGAGGGGAAAGCACCGCGAAGATTCTCTCTTTGGGAACGACTTTCTGTATCCTTTCCACAGTCTGCTGAAAAAAGCTTGGGCCACCCCACAAAGAAAGAAAAGGCTTGGGTTTTTGTTCCGTACTTAACGGCCAAAGCCTTTCCCCCTTGCCTCCGCACATAATTACCGCATAAACGTTATCCAGCATTCGATTTCTCTCTTGTTCCCCCATCAAGTTTTTCGGCCCGTTCGGGGAACGGGCCCTACAAAATATGTTCCCAACGGACATAACAGATTAACGGACAGGAGCACCTGACTTCCGCAACGGGACACCTAAACAACCGTCATACCGGCGAAAGCCGGTATCTAAGAAGTTACAGCTTACCTGGATTCCGGCTTCCCAGACTGTGTCAAAAGTACCTTTTTTGTCATTGTCCGGCTTGACCGGACAATCCAGAAAATATTTGTCGTCGGGGATGGATTCCCTGGTCAAGCCAGGAAATGACAAAATTCGTTATTTTGCCTGTTTTGACACAGTCTGTCCGCCGGAATGACGAATTTTTCCCCGTATTACTGACGGAACAGAGATAACTGCTTCATATAAAGCGCCCTGACGGCCTTGAAAATCTCCAGGTATTCCTTGCTTCGGTAATCCGGGTAGGTCCATTCCTGCGGGGCAAAGCTGTTTCCGCGGTATTGCAGGGTTACTTCCGCATAGATACCTTTTCCCAGATAGATACGGTGGGAATAGTCTTTGCAGGTAGCTAAGACTAATTTGGCAGCGCAAATATATCCCGGGTCAAGATTTATCCGGCGGGGAAAAACCTTATTTTGCCGCACAGCGCCGCGCTTGCGGCTGAGTTTCGCTTCTAACTTGTTGGTGTATAACTTAATATCCGCCAGACGTTTCGGCTCAATCAATCTCTCGACGCTCAAGAACTGCCGCCTCAGATCCGGCCCCATCTGGTCATCATAATAGGCAGTATAATTAAAAGGCAAAACCGCGCTCTGGAAATCAAACGGGCCAAATCTCTTTTGCAGGTAAACCTTGACCTGAGGCAGGACATCCTCCGCTGAGAACAAAACTCCGATAATAAATTTTACTGGTACAGCTCCGATTACCTGCGCCATTGCTTAATTCCACCCGCCATCCCCTTGGATTAGATAATTACAGCGAAGGATTTTCTATAATGTCATTGAGCATCAGCTCAATTAAATATTCGGGATTAGTGCTGATTTCTACCTGTTCTTTTATCAAAGGCCGTAGTTTTGTCTGCGCGTCTTCTTTGCTTATTCGCTTCTTGCGGTAATCTTCTTTTATTTTCTGGATCTCTTGCATTATTTCTAAATTTCTTTTTTCGAATTCATATAGTTTCGGATTCTTCTGCTGGAGCAAGCCCAAGGCCTTCTCTCGTTCGGCAAAAAATTTCTGATAAGAAAACTCCTGGGCAAAGCAGACAGGAGAAAAAAGGATCAGCAGAGATACCATCAAAATTAACTTTTTTATTTTTTGTATCATAATTTTCCCTCTTTTTTTACGGGCGGACACTCCGGTCGCCCCTACTGGCAACAGATAATTGCTGTACCAGATGGAAAGGCAGGAGGATTAGTCGTCCATCCCGATGGACAGGCCCCACCTGGGGGATAAAATATATACTCCGCAGCTCGATTGCAATACCCCCAGTCCCCCGCAGTACCCATATTGTTATACCCGGCCAGGCAACTGCCCGTATAAGAAACATAACAGATGCTCGTTACCCTGGCCCAAGCTGTACCGTTGGCATACTTGAGCGTGCCTTGAGTAGAATTATAAATAACCTCGCCCGCTTTATTAGGGTCTACTGCCGGGTCACTGGCCTGCCCTTTAAAAATCACACTGTCTTCCACCCAGATCTCTCCCTGGGCCAAAGCCCCCACTGTGCCTATCGCCGAACTGCTGATGTTCCCTACCGCCAGGCTTTTCTTCGTCTCCAAATCCCGATAGCTGCCATAAGGCGAAGGATAATAGGAGGTAATTTGATACGTCTCGGCAAAAACCGTACCGGCAAGAAAAACTGTTAATAATAGTAAAAATACTATAATGTTACGTTTAACCACCTTGTCCCTCCTCGGACTTATTTGTTTGGGCAGGCGCATTACAATTTTACATATATTTTCTGAAAAGCTCAAGATAAATCTACACTGTTTTTATAATGGCGCAAAGTCTCCAATTCCTTTTTTAAAGGCGCCCAGTATTCTATATCCTTCCGGCGTTCTGTCAACTCTTCTTCCTGAAGATGGGAATTAAGTTCCTGTATGTCAAGATTAATAAGCGACGATAAAAGGGGACGTTTAGCAACAGACTTTTGGGCAATTTCAGGATAAACTTTAGCAAGGTTAATAAGAGATTGAACGTTCCTGCTTTCCAGAAACCACCATTTTATCCGCTCAGACGCAGGATTATTTTTATTTAAAACAATGTCATTCTCTACCAAAAGTTTAAGCATTAACCAATCTTTATCGCGTTGGGTCTTTTTGCTTTGAACAAGGTCATTAAGCCCAATAACGTTTATCTTAGCGCCGCCCTTCAAACTAATTGTTTTTTTTCGTTCCCATAATTTTTCAAACGGTTCACATCCCCTTAATTTTGACATCACATCTATACGCAACTTTCGCACATCTTCGGCGTTACATCTAAAATGACAGGCATGCCCCCGTTCTAAATAATCCGCCTCTAATGGAGGGACATAAATAAGTTCTGCCTTCAAGGCCTTCAAGGCTTTTTTAAACCGTTCAAGGTTATCCTGAGCGCAAAGCACGACAAAATCAGAGTCACGGCTGAATTCAGCCGCGCCGTAAATAATGCAGGCTTGTCCGCCTATTAACAGCGATTTTACTCTATGTTTTTGAAACGTAGAAAGGACTTTGAGGATCGGGTTCAGGGTCAAGACTTCCTCCCAGCGCTAAATAGAGCTGCCATAATTTGGTGGTTTCCAAGACGCGTTGAGCAGGCGTTATCTTAACCCACTCTTCTTGTTCGTCTATAAAACCTGATTCAAGCAAATCTTTTTTTCGCCGCATATTGTCCAGCCGTCAGATATTTTTCAATTCTCTGATTATCCCACTAAATTCCAGTTGCTAATGCAAAATATAAGGTTAACCGAATTTCTCATTCGGGTTACAATATATTTGTCTTGTATTTTACACATATTCCCGGGAATTCTCAAGAAAAATCGCCTTCGGCGAAGCTTTTAAGCGATTTTTCACAGGCACCGTTAGAAATTTTATTTCTCACAGGGTAAAGCTATGGTAATTTCGCTGATTATTTTTTGCGCGGCGCCAAAAGGGTCTTTGGCCTGCGTAATCGGCCGGCCAACTACAAGATAATCCGCTCCCTGGGCAATCGTATCTTGAGCAGACATCGTCCTTTTCTGGTCATCAGGCGGCGCGTCAGCCGGGCGTATCCCCGGAGTAACGATAATAAATTTTTTTTCTATACCGCAGCGCAGCATATTTATTTCCCGCGGGGAAGCCACCACCCCATCCAAACCGGCCTGAACAGCCATCCGGGCAAGAGTTAATACCTCTTCCTGAACAGCAGCAGGAATACCAACCTCGGATAACTGATTCTCGTCCATACTGGTCAGCACAGTTACCCCCAGTATCTTCGTCCTGGTTGAAGAACGCCGGACAGCTTCTACTGCCGCCCGCAGCATATTCACGCCGCCCAAAGTATGCACAGTAAGCATCGCCGGATTATACCGGCAGGCCGCCTGCACCGCCAGGTGAACGGTATTAGGAATATCGTGGAATTTCAGGTCCAGAAAAAACTCCGCTTTCTTCTTTTTTATAAATTCCAGGATATTCGGACCACAGGCAGTAAAAAGCTGGCTGCCTACCTTAAAAAGCTTCACTGCAGGGGCAAGTATCCTGACCAGTTCTTTTGCCGTTTTAAAGTCGGCAACGTCTAAAGCAACTATCAATCTATCTTGTGGATTTACCCGCATCAGAGAGAGCCTTCTTCTATTGTGGACAGGGGCAAGCCCTGTCCCTACTGCTCTGTCACATAAATTATTGTTAAATTCGAAGCACGAAATCCGAAACAAATTCGAATTCTCCAATGCTCAAATGTTCAAAACAATATTCTTTAGGTATATGTTTGGGTCCTATGTATTTTGAGAATTTAAACATTGTTTCGGATTTCGATATTCGGATTTCGGATTTTAAATTATAGAAATTAATGGGACAATGCACTACGGCATCTCGCTTAATTTAAAAACGCAATAGTCCTTGCATTTCAATCGTAAATAGGCATTTTCGTCTATCCCCATCTCACTATGAAATTTATCAATAAAGGCCTGGGCGGCCAGAAAATGCCCATAAAGATTGGGATGCACTATATCCTCGGCAGCAATCTTAAGATTGTTGAATCCCGCCTGTTCAAATTTATCCACCATGTTCAAATATTTAATATCTAATTCTTCCAGAATGGCAATGACAGTTTCCCGCGCTTTTTTTTTGCCAGCCGCGATCGTATACAGCTTCATCTAAGTGGGGATACAGGATGCAAAATAATAACGCTCCGTTTTTAGCGGCATACTCCTTAATTTTTGAAAAACCCTGTTTAACAATAGAGCTGTTCGCAATCACTCCTTCAACCGAAGAATACTTTTTTATCCCAAACTGGGCTTTTTTAATTTTAAAATATCTATATACCGCCGAATATCTAAACAAAGCGGGATTATATTCCCCCGCCGGTCCAAACAAGTTGTAAGCCATTTTCTTATCACGCGGGACAATCGTCATACAGGGCGTAAAATCATTCTCACAAAACCCAACTATTATTATTTCAGGGGTCATTTTGATTCTTGTTTCCAAGTACAGCGCTTCTTGTAATGTATTATAGCCTCCTATCCCCGCGTTCCAGATTCGGTATGGTTCTTTCAGAAAAAATTCGAATGCCTTTTCCAAATATCTATACTGAAGCAAAGAATCACCAATTAAAAGGATGTCCTTTCCCTGTCCTGCCATATTTAAATACTTTTTCCCGTTCTGGCATCCGCAACAGCCGTCCGACGCAATCCAGGCTGGTCCAGGCACATATCCCAACTCGGAATCAGCAATCCATAAGTTATCTTTTATATGCCGATTAAAGTTAGGGTTGACGTCATCAAAAGTAAAATAGTGGCAGGCATTGTATTTACTCAGACAATATTCCAGAACTAACCAACATATAATTAGAGTGACCAGCAGGATTGCCCAATTGGCCGCTATATTCAAAATCTTTTCACGAGCGCTAAAATTTTTCTTCATCTCTGGGGTTCTCGGTTAGCGGTTGGCGGTTAGCGGTTTTTGTAATTTTGTTATACGCTGACAATATAGAGGCTGCTGTCCGCTCCCAGGTATACTTATTCTCGATTCTCTGCCGGCTGAGCCGGCTTATTTTTTCCCTTAACGTTTCGTGCTTAAGCAATTTTAATATCCCCTCCGCTAAAGGATGCTGTTCCCCCGGTTTAACTAAAATGCCCACTCCTCCGACCATTTTTCTCACTTCACCCACGTTACTGGCCACAACCGGCTTACCGGAAGCCAGATATTCTACTATTTTCAGAGGACTCTTGCAGCGGGTTACCTGAGTGTCCCTGAAAGGCGCGACGCAAATGCTGGCCGCGGCAATATAACTGGGTATCTCCTGATGCGGCACAGCGCCGGTAAAAATTACTTTGTTCCCGATCCCTAAATCAGCGGCCAGCCGCTTTAAGGTTCCCTCCAGGAAGCCTTCTCCCGCCACCATAAAAGTCACCGCAGGGAACTCGTGTCCAACAATATTAGCCGCCCTTAAGAACAAATCCACATATTGCGCCCCGTGCAGCTGACCGACATAAAGAACCAGAGGCCCCCTAATGTCATATTTTTCCCGCACCCATCCGCCATATAATCCGGGTTTGAATCTTTGCAAATCCGCGCCTACCGGACTATCAAAGATGTACTCGTCTTTTACTCCGTATTGCCTGGTCAGGTCCTTTAAATGACTGCTGGCGCAGGAAACGGAATCAGCCAGAACCGGCAGCCATCTTTCCAGTATCTGAAAAGACCTGCCAATAAACCGCGAATGCAGCCCCCGGCCGCAGGATTCATACCAGATTTTTTCTTCCCAGTCATCCCAGTCATAATGCAATGGTTTAGCGCTAAGATAGGCCGCAACTACCGCGGGAACAGCGGCATAATGATGGCACTTCTGAAAATGCACGACATCCGCCCAGCGGCACAACCTGGTTAAAACCAGGGTATTCACAATAAAAGAATACGGTGACGGCGTTCTGTCCAGGGTAATCAATTCCACTAAAGGTTCAGTCTGAGCTTTCTTTTCATGCATAGCTAAAGGAAAATAGCACAATTTAACCTTATGACCATTTCGGATAAATTCCCGGGCAATATTTTTTATTCTGATTGTCCAAGGCTCAGATGAATCGAACAAGTCATGCGGATGCACCATTAAAATATTCACGGTTTGCTTTTTCCTCCGCCCCATAGTACCTGTTTCTTAACAATCATATACATCCAGAAATACATAATATAAAAAAATGTGCAGCCGAAAAGCGCGCATAAGGCCGCCCACTTGAATAAACGTCTCTTTTTTCCCTTAATACTTTTAGCGGGTAAAAATGTCCCTTTATCCTCCAGAACCGCTGCTTCGCACCGGCGGCACAAAAACTCATCAGACATCGGCTGTTTGCCCTTAATCCGCTGCCAAACCTGTCTCCTTGAGCCACTCCAGACCCGGGTAATACTTTCTTGATTCAAATCCCCCAAAATTACTTCCCGGCGCCAATCCATACAGCATAAAACCACTTTCCCGTCTTCAACAATATGCAGCATTTGATCCGCCCAAATGGTATTACACCCTAAGACACTGCCTGGATTGCGGACTTTGGGTAAATCAGGGACATTTCCCGCCCGGGAAATAGGCCCGTCAAAATAATTTATCCTTTCCAGGCCTCTTTTCCGCCAAAAGGCGATGGCCTCTTCTTTTTCTTCTTCGGAAAGATATTTATGCCTGAGGAAAGTAAGCATTACATATTCTTTTATGTTTTTTCTATCCCTGGCTTGATCAATAAAGTTGTTGATTCTCTGAAAAGTAATCTCGTAAGGCAGTCCCATGGCTTTTTCAATAGTTTCCTTTTTAAGCCCGTGAAAACTTATCCCAATCCAGTCCAATTGAGAATCCAAAAGCTTACCAGACATCTCTCCGGTAAGCAGCAAACCGTTGGTCAGAATATGCACCCCCGCGCGGGGAACCATTTCTTTCGCGTAATTTATCCGCTCGATCAAATACGGATCCGTCAACGGCTCGTTGTTCATATAAAGCAATATTTTTTCAATATGGTTATGGCTTGCGCATTCATCAATAATCTTGCGATAAAGACCCATATCCATAATCCGGGCGGGAAAAGTATCCTTTATCTCTTTATAGGGACAAAAGATACACCCGGCATTGCATAAAGATGTCGTTTGAATGGAAAGATACCGGGGAAAACCCAATGACTCCACCGACAAGCCCTCATATAATATGTTAAAATTAAATCCGAAGCACGAAATTCGAAACTCGAAACAATTTTCAAATAAAATCCAAATAACCAAAACAAAATTTATGAAAATTGAAACATTCGGATTTGTTTCGGATTTCGATATTCGGATTTCGAACTTTCATATCTTTACCACTTTAAGAGACGCGCCTAAAACACGCTGATATTCGCCCAGACAGCGAAATCCGTATATTCGTTATCCAGGCTGGTGACTTTGAGAGTTAATTCTTTCACGTTGTCTATCGGTATTTTTACCTCATCTACCGCTCCGGCGCATAAGGGAATACTGGTAAAGATCGCGGTTCCATCAGCGGAAATCTCAAAAACTAATTTGCTCTTGTAATCAAAATGCTTGTTTCCGATGCCGATTTTCGCGTTAAGCTCCTTATAATTTTTTTCTAACTTGATTTTTAACTCCGTACCAGCCTCCATACAAATGCCTTTTTCATAGAGGATAGAATCAAGCTGGATAGTTTCTCCGTCAAAATCCTTGTTTACAGAAAAAGTAGACTGTTTTTCTAACGGCAAATCGCTAAGGTAAGTATGTTCGGGATTAGCCTGTACAAAGGGATGCTCCTGGGCAAAACAAAATGAAGTCAACAACATTATTATTCCTAAAAAACAGATGGTCTTTTTCATTTCCCCTCCTCTTTTTTCTGTCTCAAGCCCTTTCATCCAAATTTTTCTTTCCAACCGCCCCTCCTTTCCCGCACTGCGGTTCTGTAAAAAACATAAAATTTAATCACCACATCGAAATAACCAATAACCAAGAAACAATACCCAAACAATCACCAATAACCAAATTCAAATAACCAAACACGACGGGTTGTTTGATTATTGGTTATTGGGCTTTGGTTATTGTTTGGAATTTGTATCTTGGTCATTGGTTATTTTCTCACTGGTCATTGGAAATTTCAATCATGGCCTTCCTTCATAATTTTTTCATTATGCATTAAATTATCGCATTCTTTCCGGCAGCCGATTTCTTTAAAATAAGCGTCTTCTTTAGACAAGTATTTCGCCTTGGCCCGGAATTCATTATATCGCGGGGAAAACCATAAGTTTTCAAACGAGTCCCGGTTAATATTACCCATTATCTTCTTTACCCCCCGGCAACAAGGCGCGACGCTGCCATCCGCCAATATCCGGGCAAAGGTCCATCCCGCGTAACAAGGAATGCTGTCTATAACTGTCCGGTCATATTCTCCTTTGGCTAACCCTTCCGCTGGTTGAGACAGCCTTCTTAGAAATCCGGTAAAAAACTCTAAACGCATATTGTCTTTTTTACTTCTCTCTTCTATCATTAAAGCGTCTTGGCGCAGTTGTTCCCGCTGGACACTATTCAGGAGAAATCTGTCGGTTTGCCCGGGCATAACATCCACCAGAGTAAAATAAAGCGCGTCCGCGCTGTATGACAAAGCAAACTCATACATATCCTGGATACCTTGAGCATTGATATTCATAATTACGTTGGCCAGGGTCAGCCGCGGTTTGTCCCTTTTTATTTCCTTCAGGTAACGCAGATTATCGCATATCCGCGCGAAATAGCCGGGAGCTGCTCCCGGATGAACCGCGCAATATCCCCGGCTATCGGCCGCCCAGATACTGACGCATAATTCTTCCAGGCCTAAATTCACTAATCTCCGGATATCCTGCGGAGAAACCAGTCCAAAATTTGTAGTCAGCTCCACCAACAGCCCTTTTTTGCCGGCATATTCCATAATCTCCAGGAGGCCCTTGTGCATAAACGGTTCTCCTCCGCCGGTAAAACGGATTCTTTTTGTCCCCAGAGAAACCAAATCGTCGATTAGTTTGTATACTATATCTTTGGACAGCTCTTTCTGCAGCCATTCATGAGCGGATTTTGTCTCTTTCAGAAAAGGAGAGTGCAGCCAACAGGCTACGCAGCGCAAATCGCATTTATTGGTCAGGTCAATGACTACCTGTTCCGGGCCGGTAAAAGCCCGGCGTCCGTGAACAATACCGGCGATTAACGGACTGCCGCGGTGATATTTCTGATATCCCTCTTTCCGGGTGCTCAGGCGCCGGACAATTTTAAGATATTTAGCGGCCGTCTTAAGCAAGGCCCTCTCCGGAAGACTTAACATCGTCTTGCGGCTATGCATCCAGGTATTTCTGCCGATATCGTCGCAGCTTTTATAACAGCCGGCTTCTTTGATTCCGGCATCGTTGCCGATAAGCCTAAAAAAAGGGTCGTTTTTTTGGTAAACCAGGGTCTTCTTACGGAAATTTGCCTGCCGGGAAGAATTCCATATCTCCGAAAACCTGTCCGAATATAATGACCCGGTAGGAATCCTATGCGCCTTTAAACAAGAATGCACTTCACCATTAGGGATAATCCGGGCAAAAAGCCAGCCGATATAACAAGGCATCCGGTCAATGATATTACGGTCATATTTGGCCTGCCGCGCGTCGGAAGATACTGAAATCCTGCGCAAAAATTGGTCGAATTGAAAAATCAACACATTTTTGTCTTTCAATCTCCGGCAGTTATCCAGCCGGGATTCAATATTCCGGCACGATTTCCTTAACTCAGCAAGCTGTTCTTCATTCAACAGGAGAGCATCTGTGGCCCCGGGAATAGTATCCACTAAAGTAAACTCCACCGACTCCGACTTGGTTTCCTGGGCAAAATCGAGCATTTGCTCTACCTCAAAATAATTCATATTAAAGAGGACATTGTAGAGTTTAATAAAAGGCTTGTTTTTTTTATGTGTATTCAGGTAAAGTAAATTATCTTTTAACCTGTAAAAATCTTCTTTTGTTCTGTTGCAGTGAGTCGCGACGTAAGTTTCTGCCCGCGCCGCCCAGGCGCTTACCGTAAGAAAATCCACTCCTATATCCACCAGGTAATCTAAACGTTCTTTATCCAGCAAGGTAAAGTTAGTATTCACGTGGCAGGTTAACCCTTTCTTCTTGCTGTATGCTAAAACATCCATAATCTGCGGATGCATAAACGGTTCGCCGCTGCCGGAATAATAAATCTCCGCCGCCCCCATCCGGCGCAGTTCATCAAGCAGTTCCTTAACCATACCCAAAGGCAGGTATTGTTTTTTCTGCTCTTCGGACAATTTCTTTTCTTTTAACAGCGGCGAATTACACCAACAGGCAATACAGGCATTATTGCAATTATTAGTCAAATCTATCTGCACGTGAAACGGGCCTTTATATCCGTATTCTCCATCGTAAATCCCCAGCATCTCTATATATCTGGCTTTAAAATTTTTTCGTAAACCGGACAAAATTTTGGCCAGTGTAGGTTTTACCCCCCTTAAAGACACGCTCCTGCTGATCGCCGCCCAATAATTATGTTGGTTACGCTTTACTATAAACTTCGCCTGGGATCCTTCCGGAACAAAACTAAACGCCTCGATATGCGGGATATAGCCCCGGCTATACAAGCGCATATTATGTCTGCCCCTATTCAGCTCAATAGCGGCCTCCTTAAACCACTGGACATATTGGCTTGTCCATCCTCCCGTGCTGCTGCCCAAGGCGTTTTTCTTCAGCAATATCCCGTCAATATATATCTCCACGGGACGAAACAGCCCGCTGGCATATTTAGCATAAAATACATATTTTTGATGCTCCGCCGCAAAAAACTCATATTCCGCCTGAGCCCAGCCCGCGCCTCCATCGACAACTAAACCTTCCCCAAAATTGACGTCCCGCGCGTTCAAGTTTCCTGCTTTAAATTCCCGGGCTTTAATAAGAATGGCCCCTTCCGTCTTGCGGTCTCTTTTTTGTTCGTCCAGCCTTTGAAACAACTCTAAATTCATTCCCCGGTTATCGCAGCTTCGGACACAATTTATTTCCGCGAAACAGGCATTGTTTTTAGGCAGATTCCTGGCGTTAAATCTAAACTCTTGATACGCCGGGGAATTCCAGATCGCGAAGAAGGCCTCCCGGAATATATTTCCCAAAGAACTCCCGGAGGCCTTACAACAGGGAATCACATCGCCACTGGTGAGCACCCGCGCGTAATACCAGCCGATATAACAGGGAGAATGGATAATCTCCTGTTCGTAAATTCCTTTTTCTATATCAGGAGAAAGGCACCTGCGAATAAAAGAGCCAGCGCCCAAAATATTCATCAAGCGGACAGTCAATCTTCCGTCCGGTAAACAACGCGCGTTTTCCGCGCATCCTTTACATTGACTACTGGGAAAATTATATAAAAAAGCGCCCGGCCGCGTGCTCTGCGAGGGGTTGCCCGCTGAGCCGGCAATGATTTCATTTTCGATACGATAACCCTTTGGGCATACTAAAGCAGCGCAGGCCTTTTCTACTTTAAACCCGAGGATCGCGTTTTTCCAAATCTTACCAATACCGGCAATTTCCTCCGCGGAAAATTCAGTTAAAGGCGTATCGGAAGCAAACCCAAAGGAAACCATATCCTGCCGTTTTTGCAGCGTTTGGAATTGGCCAAGGACTTCGTTTAAATTGGCAGCGCTAAGCGCTAAATGATCGGTTTTACCCGGTATTGTATCTATAATTTGAAACTCCAGGGAATCCGCGTCGGCCTCTTTAGCGAATTCCGCCATTTCTTCGATATGGTTATAGTTACCGCGGCAAACCACATTGTAGATTTTCAAGTGCGGCAGACAAGAATGTTGTTTATTTTTATAAAAAACCAATCCGGCTAAATTAGCTTTTATATTTTCAAAATCTTCCTTTTGCTTGCCCGGATGCGTATCGCTATACCCCTGAGCGCTGCCTGCCCACATACTAACGGTAAGCAAATCTACCTTATATTCAAGGATAAACCGCGCCATTTCCTCGTTAATCAGGGCGGCGTTGGTAATGATGGTCAAATACATCTGCCGCTCCTTGATTGCGGCGATAACTTCTCTTATGGCCGGATATAAGAATGGTTCTCCGGATCCCGAAAGAATGATTTCCCGTGTTCCCCCTTTGTGCAATTCTCCAATAAGCTTCTTTACTAATTCTAAAGGAAGCTCTTTTTTCCCCCGAGGGAAAGCCTGTTTGCTGTCCACAAGCGGAGAATGCACCCAGCAGCCAATGCAGGAGTTATTACATCTGTCGGTCAAATCTATCTGCACAGTATGCGGACCGCAAAATGCCTGCCGGCCATTCTCTATGCCCTTAAAAATCTTCGGCCAAATATCCGCGGTTGGCGGTTGGCGGTTGGCGGTTGGCGGTTTAGGATTCATTATACTCTGCTTCCTATGTACCTGATATTATCTATGGAATACTTTGCTGTCTTTTTTAAAGCTGCGGCAGGGCCTGAATGCCGCCAACAATAAAAGAAGTGGTGGAGATTACCCTTTATTCCTCTTTGCTTATTCTGGTGCCGGGCCCACCTGC
>JAZDEE010000103.1:0-4009 GCA_043809065.1 Candidatus Omnitrophota bacterium
AGAATCCGTCAAAGACTTTGGCGAGGTTTTATCCCGTTACCTGGACGGTTTGGTAATGCGCACGTTTTCTCATCAGCAAATCATCGACTTTGCCGCCTGTTCCCGGCTTCCGATAATTAACGGCTTAACTGACTTATTGCATCCCTGCCAGGTGTTAAGCGACTTGTTCACTATCAAAGAAAAAAAAGGCGGATTATCCGGGATTAAACTGGCTTATGTGGGGGATGGAAACAATGTGGCACATTCCTTGCTTTTCGGCTGCGCTAAACTGGGATTACAATTGACTATCGCCACTCCTAAAAAATACGAACCGAATCAAGAAATCTTTGCCCAGGCAGAAAAGATCGCCGCGGAATCTGCGGCTGTCTTAATTTTGTCCAATGACCCGTTCTCCGCAGTAAAAGATGCTGATATCATTTATACCGATGTCTGGACCAGTATGGGCAAAGAAGCGGAATATAAGAAGCGCAAAAATGCTTTTCAGGCTTTTCAGCTAAATTCAAAGCTCGTCTCAGCGGCAAAAGCGGATTATTGCATAATGCATTGTCTGCCGGCGCACAGAGGCGAAGAAATTACTGATGAAGTAATCGACGGCCCCCATTCAATAGTTTTTGACCAGGCCGAAAACAGGATGCACCTGCAAAAGGCGCTTTTGCTTATTTTGTTAAAAGGGAAATATTAATCCTGATTTATCAGGACGAGGTAAACATGAAAAAAGTCGTATTAGCTTATTCCGCGGGATTAGACACTTCCTGCTGTGTGGTCTGGTTAAAGAATAAAGGGTTTGACGTCATTACCTATACCGCCGATCTGGGTCAGGGAATGGATTTCGACCAGTTAAAGAAAAGAGCCGAGGAATGCGGGGTAAAAAAGGTATACATTCACGACTTAAGAGAGCAGTTTCTCTCTGATTTTGTCTTTCCCGCTTTACAGGCCGGGGCTGTTTACGAAGGCAAGTATCCTTTGGCCACAGCGCTGGGACGGCCTTTAATCGCGCAGGATTTAGTAGAGGTCGCCCATAAAGAAGACGCTCAATACATTGCCCACGGCTGCACGGGAAAAGGAAATGACCAGGTAAGACTGGAAGTTTCCGTAGCTGTGCTGGATAAAAAATTAAAGGTAATTGCTCCTTTAAGGGAATGGGAATTAAAAACCAGAGCGGAAGAAATAGAATATGCCAAAACGCACAACCTTAAAGTCGCGGCGACCAAAAAAAGTCCTTACAGCACAGATTTAAACTTATGGGGCAGAAGTATCGAATGCGGAATTTTAGAGGACCCGGACAAAGAGCCGCCGGAAGAAATCTACGAGTTAACCAAAAATCCCCGGGAATGCGCGGATACGCCTGTATATGTAACAATTGAATTTATTAAAGGCATCCCCGTAAAACTGAACGGCCAGGCCCTTGCTCCTGTCAAGCTGGTAGAAACACTTAATAACATCGCCGGTTCCTGCGGAGTAGGTAGAATAGATATGGTGGAAAACAGATTGGTAGGTATTAAAAGCCGGGAGATTTATGAGGCTCCGGCCGCTATGGTTTTATATCTTGCCCACAGTGAACTGGAAAGTTTAGTCCTGGACAGAGAACTCGCCCAGTTTAAAAATACGCTCGCGCAAAAATACGCCCAACTGGTTTATACCGGACTGTGGCATTCTCCCCTAAAAAGGGCTTTGGATAAATTTGTCCTGCATACACAGGAAAAGGTCAACGGAACAATTACTCTCAAGTTATATAAAGGAAGCTGTATATGCACAGGTAGAAAATCTCCCGATTCGTTATACAAGAAAGAGCTGGCTACTTACGAAAAAGGGGACCAATTTGACCAATCCCAAGCCGCCGGCTTTATCAAGATTTGGGGACTGCCTTACCAACAATAGGGTGTTATAACGGCTGCAGTAGCGCTATAAAATCGTATGCAAAGTAATGCTGGAATACAATGATAAGAAATTCCAATAACCAAGATACCTGTCTGCCGACAGGCAGGCAAACACCAAACAATAACCAATTACCAAATCCCAATAACCAAACAAAGAGGAAGAACTTAAAAATATTTTGTCATTAATTATTACAAAGTTAGAATAGTTTCCTGTTTGGTGTTTGATTATTGGATATTGGAATTTGTTTGGTGATTGTTTCTTGGTCATTGGTTATTGTTATTAAGTGTATCTTGGTTATTGGTTATTTCGATGTGGTGATTAAAAATTATATTTGGGGGCAGAACAGTTAAGGTTCTCGGGAGAAAAAATCATGGAAAAATTATGGGGTGGCCGATTTCAGAAAAAGACAGATAACCTGGTGGAAGAGTTTACTAAATCCATCCATTATGATTATAAGATCGGCAAATATGATTTGCTGGGATCCCTGGCGCACGTCGAGGTTCTCCAGAAAAACGGCTATTTGAATGCCGCGGAAGCCGAAAAACTAACCGGCGCTATGCAAAAACTCTTAGCCGTGTTAGAAAAACCGGATTTCCAGCCCCCAAGGGAATGGGAAGATATCCATACCTACATCCAGAATGAACTGCAAAAAATGGCGGGAGAAACCGCCTTAAAACTGCAAACTGCCCGCTCAAGGAATGATCAGGTGGTTTTTGCCGCTAAATTTTACTGTAAGATAACCGTGCTCAAGACAAAAAAGGAGATCTCTCTCTTAAAGCAGTCTTTAGCCGCGTTAGCCGGCAAAAATTCCGGCCTTATTTTACCCGGGTTTACTCATTTACAGCACGCCCAGCCGGTTTATCTGAAGGATTATCTGGGGGCATATATGAATATGCTGGGCAGAGACAACTTGCGGTTAGACGATCTATCCGCGCGCATTAAATTAACTATGGGTTCCGGGGCGTTATCCGGGACACCGCTTCCGGCAAAAGATTACTATAACCTGGCCGAAAAGTTTTTAAACGAAAATAGTGATTTAGCCGCTAAACTAAGTATCGCGCCTGCCGAGAATTCTCTAGATACGGTAAGCGACCGGGATTTTGTCATTGAAACGCTGAGCGCTTTGGCTATTATTGCCATGCATTTATCCAGGCTGGCGGAAGACCTTATCCTTTGGGCAACCAAGGAATTTGACTTTATAGAAATAGACGAGGCCTATTGCACGGGCAGTTCACTGATGCCCCAGAAAAAAAATCCCGATGTCTTAGAACTAATCCGCGGTTATTCCGGAAGGATAAACGGACATCTGGTGAGCGTGTTAACTATGATGAAAGGCCTGCCGCTGACTTACAACAGGGATATGCAGCTGGACAAAGAGCCTCTTTTTGATTCCCTGGAAATAGTGTTTAAGGAGGTCCGGATTCTCACCGGATTGGTGGCAACGTTAAAGTTTAATAAAGACAAAATAGCCCAGCATCTGCAAGACGAGGCGCTTTACGCCACTGATTTGGTTTACTATCTGGTGGATAAAAAAGTGCCTTTTCGGATCGCGCATGAGATAGTGGGCAAACTTTCCCGGTATTCCATGGATAACGGGATAGAGATAAAAAATATTCCCGAAGACAAACTAAAATCTTTTTGTGAGAAGTTTGTTAAAGATGATATAATTAAATTATTTAACCCTCTGGTTTCGGTTAAATCCAAAAGATCCATCGAAAGAAAATAAAAATGCATGAGTTCAAATATCAGGACAGCGAACTATATTGTGAACAGGTAAACGTGCGTGACATAGCGCGAAAATTCGGCACGCCGCTATATATTTACAGCCGGCATACCCTGATTGACCACTATCAGAAGATACTGCGCGCCTTTGAGCCGGTTGAGCCGTTAATCTGCTTCTCGATGAAGGCAAACTCTAATCTTGCTATACTAAAGATTCTGGCTTCCCGCGGAGCCGGGATGGATGTCGTCTCCGGAGGAGAACTTTATAAAGCCCTGAAAGCAGGGGTCAATCCCCAAAAAATAGTCTATGCCGGAGTAGGCAAAAGCCGAAAAGAAATCAGCGAAGCCATCAAGTCCCAAATCCTTTTCTTTAACGCCGAGTCTATTCCGGAAATAGCCTTAATCGACC
>JAZDEE010000104.1:0-5155 GCA_043809065.1 Candidatus Omnitrophota bacterium
TCTATATATAATTTAATAAGAACCAAATTTTATGCCAGACCTTTCTGTTTCCTTAGGAAAATTGAAGTTAGCTAATCCGGTAATCGTGGCGTCCGGAACGTTTGACTGCGGAGAAGATTATCAAGATTTTGTCCCGCTGAAAAAATTAGGAGCAATCGTTACTAAGACGATTACTTTACATCAGCGCCAAGGGAATCCGCCGCCGCGCACAGCGGAAAGTTATCAGGGATTGCTTAATGCCATCGGGTTAGAGAACGCGGGGGTAGATGATTTTATCCGTTGGAAAATACCTGTTCTGGCTAAGGCAGGCGTTCCAGTCATCGTAAGTATTGCCGCCGATACCCCGGCTGAATTTGCCGAACTTGCCCGGCGTTTAAGCGGGATGAACGTTATCGCCGCCTTAGAGCTGAATATCTCTTGCCCTAATCTAAACAAGCCGGGATTAATTGCCCAGGATGCCGCGGAGACAGGACAGGTGGTGCGGGCTGTGCGGCAAGCTACGCAATTGCCTCTGATTACTAAACTCTCGCCCAATGTCAGCGATATTACCGAGATTGCCCGCGCGGCGGAAGGCGCGGGAAGCGACATCTTATCTTTGGTAAATACCTTTTTTGCCCTGGCCGTGGATATAAAAACAAAAAGGCCCAAATTAGGAAACGTTTACGGAGGTCTAAGCGGCCCGGCGATCAAACCCCAGGCCTTATGGATGGTGCGCAAGGTATTTAAAGCGGTGCGTGTTCCTTTGATTGGTATGGGCGGGATTATGAATGCTGAAGATGCCCTGGAATTTATGCTCTGCGGGGCCAGCGCCGTTGCCTGCGGCACTGTCAATTTTGTTCACCCGCGGGCGGCGGAAGAAATTTTACAGGGAATCAAGAATTATTTAAAAGAAAATAAGATAAAAAGTGTCAGTGAATTGACAGGAAGTTTGTGTTAGCATATTGTAGTGCATTGTCACATGAATTTCTATAATTTAAAATCCGAAATCCGAATATCGAAATCCCTGCCTTGCCGGCAGGCAGGCGAAACAATGTTTAAATTCTCAAAATACAAATGACCCAAACATATACCTAAAGAATATTGTTTTGAACATTTGAGCATTGGAGAATTCGAATTTCGGATTTTCCGCCAGAGGCGGACCAGCCTCTGGCTGGTGTGCTTCGAATTTAACAATAATTTATGTGACAGAGCAGTAGTAGCAGCTAAAAAGTAATATAAAATAGTTAGTTAGAGACTGCTGTTGAATCATCTCTTTTGAAAAAAGTTGCAAGTATGAGAAATAGCAGTTTTTAATATATAAATACAGGCTTAGCACTCTTGTGACTGGAAGCAATTTTCACACTCGCCTTCATGTAGTCGTTTTTTTCTTTTCTGTTATATTTTCTCTTCTTTTTTTTCGTCTCGTTTATGTTCAGCTTTTCAAATCGGCGCAATTTAAGGAGTATGCTTCCGAACAGCATAATCTTTTCCGGGAAGTTATGCCTGAGCGGGGATGTATCTTAGACCGCAAGGGCAGCGCGCTGGCGGCGAATATTGTCTCTTATGCTGTGTTTACCACTAAAAAAGCGCAAGTGGATGCCCAGCAAAGAGCTAAACTGGCGGCCATTTTAGGGTTAGACAAGAATATTTTAGCGGCGAAACTGGATTCGGGAAAAAATTTTGTCTGGCTGAAAAGAAGGGTTGACCCGAAAGTCGCCGAGAAAGTAAGCGGGTTGAAAATATTCGGCCTGGGGAAAATAAGAGAGTTTAAAAGATTTTATCCTGATTCTAATCTGGCCTGTCATATTGTTGGTTTTACTAATATTGATAACGAAGGGCTGGAAGGCATAGAGAAACAATGCGACAGGTATCTTTCCGGGATAAAAGGATGGTGTTCGGCGGAAAAAGACGCTAAAAGAAGAGAAGTGGTCTGCTGGAAGCAAAAGTCTATTTTGCCTTCCGACGGATATGACGTGGTTTTAACTATCGACAGCGTGATTCAGAGCATCACGGAAAGAAACTTACGTAAGATTGCCCAGAAATACAAAGTAGTTTCCGCCACCGCGATTGTTATGGACCCGGCTAACGGAGATATCTTAGCGCTTTATAATTATCCGGATTATGATTTAAAGAATGTCCAGGCATATAAATCCGAGCGGCGCAGGAACCTTGCTGTTACTGATAGTCTTGAACCGGGTTCTTCTTTTAAATTTATCACGGCTGGTGCGGCTTTGGAAGAAAAGAAGATTACCTTAAAAAATAAAATATTCTGTGAGCGGGGCAGTTACCTCACGGGAGGAAGAGTCCTGCACGACTATAAACCTTATGGAACGCTTACTTTTAAGGAAGTGATCGGGCATTCCAGTAATATCGGGACGTCTAAAGTTGCCGCTTTATTGGGTAATGATCTTCTTTATAAATATATCCGCGATTTTGGATTTGGCGAGTTGACCGGAATAGAATTGCCCGGAGAAGTCAGAGGGTTATTAAGGCCGACCAGGGAATGGTCGCATACTTCCCTTGCCTCTATCGCTATAGGGCAGGAAATCGGGGTTACTCCGCTGCAACTTATTTGCGCGATTTCCTGCGTAGCTAATAATGGGCTCTTGTTAAAACCGCGGATAATAAAATCTATCCAGACCAAAGACGGCCGATTCATTAAATCTTTTCCTGTAGTGGAGAAGCGCAGGGTTATCTCTGAGGAGACTGCTTGTTTGCTTAAAGAGGTTTTGACCGAATGTGTAGAAAATGGAACAGGAAAAGAAGCCCAGGTGGAAGGATATACTACAGCCGGGAAGACCGGGACCGCGCAAAAACCTAATCCGCAGGGCGGATATTATAAACACAAATATTTTGCTTCTTTTGTCGGGTTTGTCCCGGTGGAACAGCCGCGGGTAGCGATATTAGTTATTTTAAACGACCCGCATCCGCTGTATTTTGGCGGAGTAGTGTCCGCCCCGGTATTTAGAAATATTGCCACGGAGACGTTAAGATATTTAGACACAGGGGCAGGCCCTGCGCCTGTCCATTAATCCTTCGTTATTGTTGAGCTCCTGCCTGTTTCGGCGGGTAGGGTTGCAGGGCCCGTTCCCCGAACAGGCCGAAAAACGTTAGGTCCGTTACTTTTTAATAATATGAGACTACAACAATTAATTAAAGATTTAGACTACAAGCGCCTGGAAAATATTAATGATTGCGAGCTGCAGGGTATATCCTGCAGTTCCCGTTGTATTGAACCGGGGTACTTGTTTGTAGCTATTAAAGGAGAGCGTCTGGACGGACATAACTTTGTCGCGCAGGCAATCAATAAGGGAGCGAAAGCTGTGATTTTAGAGCAGGATGTGCCGGTAAGAAGTGATGTTGCCAAGATATTGACTGGGGATTCCCGGATTGCTTTGGCTAAAGTCTGCGCCGTTTTTTTTGGTTACCCGTCTCAAAAACTGAAAGTCATCGGTATCACCGGCACCAACGGAAAAACAACCGTTTCTTATCTGATCGAGAAAATTTTACAATGCGCCGGGTATCCTTGCGGCGTAATCGGCACGGTTAATTACAGAATGAACAATAAGCCTTACAAGAAGTTTCCCGATTGGCTCAATACTACGCCGCAGGCGGATATTCTGCAGTACTTTCTCAGCGAGATTGTTCAGGCGAAATCCAAATATGCTGTTATTGAAGTGTCCAGCCATGCGCTTGACCAGCACAGGGTGGATGGCGTGGATTTTTCTCTGGGGATATTTACTAATTTGACCCGTGAGCATTTAGATTATCACGAAAATTTAGAAAATTATTTTTCCTGTAAGGCGCGTTTATTTGAGAACCTGCCGCAGAATGTTTGGGCCATGATTAATATTGACGACATCTGGGGAAGAAAGCTGGTTGAAAAAGTACAATCGCGCCTTTTAACATATAGTATTGATTCTCCGGCACAGATACAAGCCCGAAACTTAAGATTGGGAAGCAGTCTGAGCCGTTTTACCATAGTCAGCCCCCGGGGCGACATAGAAATAGAAACTCCTCTTATCGGCAGGCATAATGTCTATAATATTCTCGCTGCCGCCGGCGCCGCTTATGTGGAAAATATAGATTTTAATCTCATCCGTTTGGGTGTCCAAGCCTGCGCTAATGTGCCCGGAAGATTGGAAAGCGTTAACTGCGGACAGAAGTTTTCAGTATTTGTTGATTACGCACATACGGAAGATGCGTTAAAAAAAGTGCTTACGTCTCTTCGGCAGATCAGCCGTAATCGAGTCATTTTGGTTTTTGGCTGCGGCGGGGACAGAGATAAAACCAAAAGACCCAAAATGGGACGGACTGCGGTGGAACTTGCCGACTATGTATTTTTAACTACTGATAATCCCCGAAGCGAAGACCCCCGCGAAATAATTGCTGATATAGAAGAGGGCATAGGTAAAAACGCGGAAAATTATAAGGTTGTTCTGGATAGATTTTGCGCTATTGAGCAAGCTTTATCTGTAGCTGTCGAGGGAGATATTGTTGTGATCGCCGGTAAAGGGCATGAAACCACGCAAATTTTTGCTGAACAGGTTATTACTTTTGACGATAGAGAGGCAGTTAGGAAGATTATAGGAACGTAGGACGGGTATAGTCGCCCGCCCGAACACTATAAAATTAACAAAAATCGGGAAATATGTTTACGATTAAAGAAATATTAGAGGCAACCGGCGGGGATTTGATTGCCGGCGGCCGCGCCAATGAAGTGAACGGGGTGTCTATTGATTCGCGCACTATAAAGCCGGGGGAGCTTTTTGTGGCAATTATAGGCGATCGGTTTAATGGGCATAATTTTATTGAGCAGGCTATCCAGCGGCAAGCCGCGGCTGTTTTACTTTGTGAACCGGGCGGTAATGGCCGCGATTTGAGCCGGTGCGGAATTTCTGTAGTTAAAGTGGGGGATACTGTAGATGCGTTAGGAAAACTTGCCCATTATCATCGGCGCAGGTTTACTTTGCCGGTAATTGCGATTACCGGGTCTAGCGGCAAGACTACCACCAAGGAAATGACGCGCGCGGTCTTAGCGCGGCGTTTTAATGTCTTATATAATTTGGGAACGCAGAACAACCATATCGGGGTGCCGCTGACTTTGCTGAGGCTGAGTAAGGAACATAATGCCGCTGTTATAGAGATAGGCGCCAACCACAAGGGGGAGATTGCC
>JAZDEE010000105.1:0-9664 GCA_043809065.1 Candidatus Omnitrophota bacterium
GGACCGGCAGGGGGCGTTGGTAATGAAAGTCCTGGAAGGCAGTCCGGCGCAAAAAGCAGGTTTTAAAGAAGGGGATGTCATCAAGAAGTTTGCCGGTCAGGCCTGTATGGATGTAAAAAGCCTGCTCAGGGAAATCAATAAAATGAAGGTCGGGGACATCGTGGATGTGGAAGTAATCCGGGAAAGACAAAAGCAAATCCTGCAGGTGGAAGTAGGAGAGCGTTCCGACGAAATCAAAGAGCCTGAGCCAAAGGTTCAAGCGGCCTCCTGGCGGGGAATAGAAGTGGTGGAGATGACTCCTGAGATAGCCAGGCGTTTTAATCTGGGGGCAGCAGAAGGAGTGGTGGTTACGCGGGTGGCCGTGAACAGTGTTGCCGCGGAGGCAGGGATAATGCCTGGAGATGTGATTGTTGCCATTGATAGAGATCTGATTAAAAATCCGGGAGACTACCAAAAGGCCATCTCTGCTGTGCAGGGCGATGCCCTGGTGCGCACAGAGAGAGGTTTTGTAGTTATTAAAGCTGAGGAAACACGTTGACCGCGAATGAATTAAGAGAAAGATTTTTAAGATTTTTTGCGGCGCATAATCACAAGATCTATCCCAGTGATGCGCTGGTGCCTAAGGATGACGCAACCCTTTTATTTACCAGCGCGGGGATGAATCAATTTAAACAGGAATTTTTAGGCAAACCGACAGAGTTTAGGCGCCGGGCCACTTGTCAGCGCTGTCTGCGCACGGGTGATTTGGATAAAGTAGGCAAGACCAATTACCATCATACGTTTTTTGAGATGCTGGGTAATTTTTCTTTTGGGGAATATTTTAAGGAGGAAGCGATCCAACTGGCCTGGCAATTTGTTACCGAAGAATTACATCTGCCCTTAGCCAGGGTTTGGGTTTCAGTTTATCAGGATGATCAGGAGACATATAAGATCTGGCGGGAAAAGATGGGAGTGCCGTCAGGGAGGCTGATGCGGTTGGGAGCTAAAGACAATTTTTGGCCTTCCAATGCCCCTTTAGAAGGGCCTAATGGCCCCTGTGGACCTTGTTCGGAGATATTCTATGACCAGGGTGAGGCGGTTGGCTGTGGCCGGCCGGAATGCAGTCCGGCTTGTGACTGCGGGCGTTTTGTGGAATGCTGGAATCTGGTATTTACCCAGTTTGAGCGGAAAGATAAAAATAAATTGGAACCCCTGCCGCACAAGAATATTGATACAGGGATGGGGTTGGAACGGATGGCCGCGGTGCTTGAAGGGGTGTTGAGCAATTTTGACATTGACATTTTTAGCCCGATTACCGACCGGATTTTGCATCTTGCCCGTAAAACTTCAGCTAAGCTGGATCCAGTGCAGTTAAGCGCGCGTAACGCTATAGCTGACCATGTTCGGGCGGTAACCTTCGCGGTAGCTGACGGGATTGTGCCTTCCAATGATGAGCGCGGCTACGTCATCCGCAAGCTTATCCGCCGGGCAATCTGGCACGGCCGGTCTTTAGGCATCCAGAAGGCCTGCCTGCACAAAATTGTTCCGGAAGTTATTATGGTGATGCAGCCGGCTTATCCGGAACTGGGATTGGCGAAAAAGAAAGAAAATATTACCGGAGTAATATTGGCGGAGGAAAAACGGTTTCAGCAAACCCTGGAAAGGGCAGTGAGTTTTGCCGAAGAAACGCTTGCTCAGCTTGACGCTAAAGGAGAGAAAAAACTTCCCGGAGATATCGCCTTTAAATTGTATGATACATACGGGCTGCCTTTGGAGATGCTTGAATTTATTTTGAGCGCTAAAGGCGTTATCCTGGATGAAGAAGGATTTAAGAAGGAGATGGAAAAGCAAAGGATTACTTCCCGCAAGAGCAGTGTCATGGAGGAAGGTGTTTTTGTGCAGACTATCTCCAGCAAATTTAAACTTAAGGCCACCGAATTTGCCGGTGATAATGTCTATGCCTGTTCTACCAGTGTTCAAGCGATGTTTAGTGAAGACGAACAGCCTTTAAAAAAAGCGGAAAAAGGGACACGGGTTAAGCTGGTGCTGCAATGTACGCCTTTTTACGGGGAGTCCGGCGGCCAGACCGGAGACAGCGGTATAATCAAAAATAAGGACGCGCGGGTGGAAATTGTCGATGCGCAAAAGATAGATGATCTCATCGTGCATATCGGAAAAATAGAAGAAGGGATAATCAAGCTTTATGATAACGTGGAAGCGGAAATTAACATCGAGAACCGGAAAAATATCGCCCGTAATCATACTGCCACCCATCTTTTACAGGCGGCGCTGAGAAAGGTGCTGGGCGCTCATGTCCGGCAGTCGGGTTCGTGGGTGGGTGCGGAAAAACTACGTTTTGATTTTACTCATTTTCAGGCCTTGACCGCGCGGGAGACTGCCCAGGTGGAAGAGCTGGTTAATAGAGAAATTAACTCCGATCAGAAAATAGAAGTATCCAGGATGTCTTTTAAAGAAGCGCAGCATTTAGGGGCGCTGGCCTTTTTTGGCGAGAAGTACGCCGAAGAAGTGCGCGTCATCAAGATTGCCGATACCTCGCTTGAGCTTTGCGGCGGCACGCATGTTGCTTCCACTGGGGAGATTGAGCGGTTTAAGATTATTAGTGAAAGTTCTGTTGCTTCCGGGATAAGAAGAATCGAGGCAATAACCGCCCGCCATGCGCAGGAGGCGCTTGAGCAAAACGCCTATCAGCGCCAGGAGTTAATCCGGATGTTCGGCACGTCGGGGTGGGATGAATTATTGGTATCGGTAAAGCGGAACGAGGAGAGTCTGAAGAGTATAGATAAAAAGTTACAGTATTTTAGATTGGAAAACTTTAAAGCAAACATTGATAACATTGTTGCTCAGGCTTTACAAATTTCGGGAGTTAAAGTAATAGTAAAAGAAATAGAGAGCGCGGATATGTTTCTTTTGCGTCAGATGTTGGATTTATTCAGACAAAAAACGGAATCTTCGGTAATAGTGCTTGCTTCTGTTTGGGAAGAAAAGGCTCTTATAGTTTGTACCGTGGGCCGGCAGTGCGCCGGACGTATAGATGCCGCCGGTATAGTGCGGGCTGTCGCGCAGGAGGTTGACGGCTCAGGCGGCGGCCGTTCCGACTTTGCCCAGGCCGGAGGTAAAAAACCTCAAGGCGTACCTCGGGCCTTAGCTATGGCTCAAGAGCTGATTCAGAAGGAGCTGAAATGAAGATCATTAAGCCCGGCAGTAATATGATGCGAAAGATATTGCAGCGTGGTTTGTCTCCCAGGAAAAGACTGCAGGAGAAGGTAGGCAAGATAATTGAAGAAGTGCGGATAGCGGGAGATGAGGCGGTATTAAAGTATACCAGGCGATTTGACAATATAAAATTAACCGCCAAACAACTTAAGGTCAGCGAGACCGAAATATCCGGCGCGTTTCAAAATATTGAGCCGCATTTTATTGCTGCGCTTAAAGTTATTCTGGACAATGTGACCGCGTTTTATAGTAAGCAGATAAAAAAATCCTGGAAGATTAAAGGGGAAGAAGGCATCACGCTGGGAGAAAAAGTTACGCCTTTAGACCGGGTAGGGATATATGTTCCCGCGGGGACTGCGCCTTTGATTTCTACGGTATATATGACGGTTATTCCCGCCAAAATAGCCGGTGTCCGGGAGATTATTCTTACTACTCCGCCCAATAAATACGCGTCTTGCGATCCCCACATTTTGGCTGTGGCTAATTTACTGAAGGTAGACCAGATCTATAAAATCGGAGGCGCCCAGGCGATCGCGGCATTGGCTTTCGGCACTAAATCTGTTCCCCGTGTAGATAAAATTGTGGGGCCGGGTAATATTTATGTCAGCGAAGCCAAACGCCAGGTCTTTGGTTATGTTGATGTGGACATGCTGGCCGGCCCCAGTGAGGTCGTTGTCTTGGCTAATGACTTGAGTCATATTGAATTTATCGCCGCTGATTTGGAGGCGCAGGCCGAACATGCCGGAGGCTTGGCCTTGTTAGTGACTACCTCTAAGAAGCTGGCTCAGACCATGCAGAAAAAATTGCCGCACGGTTTTATTGTCATTACGAAAAATTTGACCGAAGCCGCTGACTTAATTAACCACATTGCCCCGGAACATTTGGAAATAATGATCAAAGATCCGCGGAAAGTCCTTAAAAAGATCAACAATGCCGGGGCGGTATTTTTAGGTCCGTATTCACCCGTTGCTTTAGGAGATTACGCGGCCGGCCCCAGTCATGTGCTGCCTACGGCGGGAACAGCGCGTTTTTCTTCGGGGCTTTCTATAGATGATTTCGTGAAAAAATCGCATATTATTTCTTATTCTAAAAAGGCGTTGGAAAAAATCAGGCAGCCTATAGAAAAAGTAGCCGAGTTGGAGAAAATGGGCAAACATATCCAATCCGTAAAGGTGAGATTTGATAATTGATTTATTGTAGGGACAGGCCTTGATGCCTGTCCGTTATTTGTCGCTGGTGTTAAGGAGTGAGCAAATGGCCAAAATGCGCAGGGCAAACGTAAAGAGGAAAACCAACGAAACGGATATTCAGATTACTTTGAATATTGACGGTCAGGGTAAAGCGAAAATAGATACGGGGATTCCTTTTCTCGACCATATGCTTGAACTTTTTTCTAAACACGGGTTTTTTGATTTACAGGTTAAGGCCAGGGGCGATCTTCACGTGGATTTACACCATACGAATGAAGATATTGGTATTTGTTTAGGGCAGGCGTTTAACCAGGCCTTAGGAGAAAGAGCGGGGATACGCCGGTTTGGGGAAAAGACTGTTCCTATGGATGAGACGTTGGTACAAGTGCGCACGGTGGTGGATGTCAGCGGCCGGCCGTTTTTTAATAACATTAAATCGGAAAAACCGTTGGAAGAAAAAGATACCTCTGCCGGCGGGTATAATCTGAGTTACGCGCGGCAATTTTTGCAGGCTATGGTGAACAATTTCCCCATTACTGTACATATCACGGTGTTAGAGCCCGGGTGCGATACGCATCATCTTCTGGAGGCAATCTTCAAGGCTACGGCCAAGGCCTTAGATGAAGCAACCCAAATTGACCCGAGGATTAAAGGTGTTCCCTCGACAAAAGGGACATTGTAATCCGTTAATCCGTTGGTCCGTTTGGATCGTATTTTGTAGGGCCCGTTCCCCGAACGGGCCGAAAAATTTCAGCATTCGTTGGCGCGATACTATAAGGATAGCAAATGTTAATAATTCCTGCTGTAGATTTAATAAACGCGAAAGTCGTTCGTTTAATCCAGGGAAAGTATGGTGAGGCTACGGTATATTCTGATAATCCGGTGGATATTGCCGGCACCTGGCAGAAACAGGGAGCCGACCGTCTGCATATTGTGGATTTAGATGGAGCGCGGATAGGCAGCCCACAGCACCTTGAGCAGTTGAAGGCGATTGCGCAAAATATACCTCTGCCGGTAGAATTCGGAGGAGGGGTAAGAACCCGCGCGGATATCGAAGCAGTTTTAGCTGCCGGAGCTAAATGGGTAATCCTGGGCACTAAGGCCTGTGAGGATACGCAGTTTATTCAACAGGCAACTGCTGCTTTTGGAAAAAAGATTATAGTAAGTATCGACGTTAAATATGGAAAGGCCTCCGCCCGGGGATGGTTAAATAATACGGCTATAGAAGATGTGGAACTCATCAAAAAGATGCAGCAGGCCGGCGTCTTTTCTTTTATTTATACAGATATTACGCGGGATGGGACCTTAAGAGGGATTGATACAGCGGGTATTGAGAGGGTATTACGGCAGACACAGGCTTCCATTATTTATGCCGGCGGTATATCTACTGAGGAGGATGCCAAGAAATTAAAGAGGCTCGAGAATATCGGCCTGGCCGGGATAATCATTGGCAAGGCCTTATACGAGAATAGAATAAACCTGGGACAACTGCGTAAGACACTGGAGGAAAAAAAGTGAAAGCGGATTCTTTTGTTCAGGAGGTAAAGTTTGCTCAGGACGGGCTTGTTCCCGTGATTATCCAGGATGAAAATACCAGCCAGGTATTGATGCTGGCTTATATGAACGCGGAGGCGTTAAAAAAAACCTTGGAAACAGGCAAGACGCATTTTTGGAGTCGTTCCCGTCAGAAAGCTTGGTTTAAAGGAGAAAGCTCAGGGCATGTTCAGGCTGTGCGCGCTGTTTATTTTGATTGCGATAATGATACCTTGTTAATTAAAGTCCGGCAAACCGGAGCGGCCTGCCACAACGGCTACTATTCTTGTTTTTATCGCAGACTTAATCCACAAAGTTTAGTTTGGGAAGTAATCGACGAAAAAATCTTTGACCCGCAAAAAGTATACCAGCAGTAGGGGCGAAACCATAAAAAGTAGGGGCGAAACCATGTTTTCGCCCGTACTCTAAGAATCAATTCTATGTTTTATCCTTCAAAAGAAGAATTTATTAAAAAGGCCAGTCTGGGGAATCTTATCCCTGTCTATAAAGAAATCTTGACAGGATTGGATACGCCTTTGTCTGCCTTTTTAAAAATTGAGGAAGGGGATTATTCTTACTTATTAGAATCGGTAGAAGGTCCGGAGTTTGTGGCGCGGTATTCTTTTTTAGGGGCGTCGCCCGCTCTTATTTTTCGGACTAAGGGCCGGGATGTAGAGATTGTTGAGGGGAACATAAGCCGCAGGTTTCAGTCGCAAGACCCCTTAGGCGAGATTAAAAAATTGATGCGGCAATATAAATTTGTGCCGATAGAAGGACTGCCTCGTTTTTGCGGCGGGCTGGTCGGATTTATGGGATATGATATGGTTAGGTTTTTTGAGCGGATAGAAGACAAAAATCCCGATGATTTGCAGCTTGCCGACAGCCTTTTTATGCTTACCGACACACTGCTTATCTTTGACCATATCAATCAGGTCATCAAAGTAGTGAATAATGCGTATCTTAAAGATAAGAAAAATAAAACCGGGATTGCCCGGGTTTATGAACAGGCGGTGCAGAAAATAGAGAGATTAGCCCAAAAATTAAGCGCCCCTTTAACTGTACAGTGCAAGGGACAAGGGCGTGTTGCCCGCCGGAGGCCGGTTCAGGTCCGCTCTAATTTGACTCCGCGGCAATTTGCCGGGGTTATCCGGAAAACCAAGAAATATATTCAGGAAGGAGATATTATTCAGGCGGTGCTTTCCCAGCGTTTTTCGGTCCGGGTGCATTGCCCGCCTTTTGATATCTATCGGGTATTACGTTCCGTCAATCCTTCGCCATATATGTTCTATTTAAAATTGAAGGACTTTTATATGGTGGGTTCTTCCCCGGAGCTTTTTGTGCGCTGTGAGCAGGACTCGGTAACAGTCCGGCCGATTGCCGGGACGCGTCCGCGCGGAAAAACCTTAAAGCAGGATGAAGAACTTTGCGCGCAATTGTTAGCCGATCCTAAAGAACGGGCGGAACATATCATGCTGGTGGATTTGGGACGTAATGACGTTGGACGGGTAGCCGCCTGCGGCAGTGTCCGGGTTGCTGAGCTAATGGTAGTGGAAAAGTATTCCCATGTTATGCATATTGTCAGTGAAGTAGAAGGAAGATTAGACAAGGGTAAGGATATATATGACGTAATCCGCGCCTGTTTCCCGGCGGGAACGGTTAGCGGAGCCCCCAAAGTAAGGGCAATGCAGATTATTGATGAACTGGAAAACGTCCGCCGGGGCACGTATGCGGGGCTGGTTGGATATTTTAGCTTTTCCGGCAATCTGGATTCCTGCATTGCTATCCGTACTATAGTCATTAAAGGAGGCACCGCGTATATACAGGCCGGGGCGGGAATAGTCGCTGATTCCCAGGCCGGGAAAGAATATCAGGAAACAAGAAATAAAGCGCAGGCTTTAATTAAGGCAATAGAATTAGCCGAGGCAGGCTTAGAATGATTTTATTAATTGATAACTATGATTCATTTACCTATAACCTGGTCCAGTATCTGGGTGAGTTAGGTGAAAGATTAGAGGTATTCCGTAACGATAAGTTGAACTTAAAGGATATAGCGGAAATCGCGCCGGCAAAGATTGTGATTTCTCCCGGGCCGGGCCGGCCGCGGGACGCCGGGATATCCTGCGCGCTTATCCGGGAGTTTGCTGAGCGGATTCCTATTCTGGGGATCTGCCTGGGGCATCAGTGTATCGGAGAGGTGTTTGGCGGGAAAGTCATCCGGGCTAAAAGGTTGATGCACGGCAAGACATCGCTGATTTATCACAACGGGCAGACTATCTTTAAAGGGGTCCAACAGCCTTTTACCGCTACGCGGTATCATTCTCTTATCGTGGAAAAAGAGACACTGCCGGAATGCCTGGAAATAACCGCCCGCACCGATCAGGAAGAAATAATGGGGTTAAAACATCGCAGTTTGCCTGTATGGGGATTGCAATTTCACCCGGAGTCCATCCTGACGGAAGAAGGCAAAAAGATTTTGCAGAATTTTATTGAGGTGTAACAAGTGATTAAAGAAGCGATTGCCCGGCTGATAGAGCAAAAAGACCTGACCGCGGACTTAATGTCTAAGGCTCAGGAAGAGATAATGAAGGGCGAAGCTCTGCCTTCTCAAATCGCCGCTTTTCTGGTGGCCTTGCGTTTTAAAGGCGAAACAATAGAAGAGATTACCGCCGGCGCGCAGATTATGCGCAAGTATGCTACTAAAATAAAGTCAGCGGATAAAGGATTGCTGGATACCTGCGGCACTGGAGGAGACGAAAGCGGGACGTTTAATATTTCGACGCTCAGCGCGTTAGTAGCTTGCGGGGCGGGGATTACAGTGGCCAAGCACGGGAATAAATCGGTTTCCAGCAGGTGCGGCAGCGCGGATTTGCTCATTGAATTAGGAGTGCAGATTGATCTTACGCCGGCGCAGATAGAGGAATGTATGCGTCAAGCAGGATTTGGTTTTTTATACGCGCCCCTGTTGCATCAGGCCATGAAATATGCCGCTCCGGTACGCCGGGAACTGGGTATCCGCACGATTTTTAATATCCTGGGACCGTTAACCAACCCGGCCGGGGCTGCCTGCCAGCTTTTGGGGGTGTATGATCAGCGGCTTACCGAAGTCTTAGCCCGGACACTCAAAAATTTAGGGGCGCGGCATGTCCTGGTGGTGCATGGTGAAGACGGGCTGGATGAAGTGACGACCACGGGATATACCCAAGTTGCCGAACTTAAGGGCGGGAAGGTTAAGGTTTATAAAATATATCCCGCGGATTTTGGTATAAAAAAGGCAGGCCTGAATGACCTGCGCGGCGGTGATGCCAAGGATAATGCTAAAATAGCCGAACAGATATTAAAAGGCGCACCCGGCCCCCAGCGGGACATTGTTTTGCTTAATGCCGGCTGCGCGATCTATGCCGCCGACCGGGCGGGTTCGATAAAAGAAGGGATTGAACAGGCCAGGACGTCTATAGATACCCAATCCGCTCTCCATAAGCTTGAGCTTTTGCGGGAGGTTAGTAATAAATGCCGGTAGCAGGGGCGGGCCCCTGTGCCGCCCGAAACCCCGCAGGGGAAAGGGTTAGGGTGAGGGAAACAGGTCATTTAAGAAATGATTTTAGATAAGATAATTGCGGAAAAGAAGAACGAAGTTAAAAAGGCCCGGGCCAGACTTTCTTTGGAGGAGATAGCTAAGGAATCCCAAAAATTCCTTGCGAAAATCAGGGATTTTACCCGGGCTGTTGCGC
>JAZDEE010000106.1:0-2155 GCA_043809065.1 Candidatus Omnitrophota bacterium
GTATTCAGTTGGTGGACGGCCGGATGCCTGGATTCGCCGCTATCTTAGGCGCGGCGCCGGATAATAAAACGGCGGTGGAGATTGTCCGCGAGTTTCAGAAGAGAAATATCCTCGTTTTTGTCGGCTCCTCTACTAAGGGCAGAAGTATTATTGACCAGTTACAAGAAGAAAAAATTGAGATGGGCTGGGACAATTACATTGTTCCTTATGGAAGGGATACTATTAGTGGAATTTATCCGTTGCATTGGGCTATCCGCGGGGCGCTTACCTTCGGCGGACATAAGAAAGGTGAGGCGCTGAAGTGCCTGAAATATTGCAAAGACAGGGTGTTTGCCTTTGGTTTGACTTTAGGGGAAGTGGACGACGTTAAATACGCTACCGGCGCAGGGGCAATCAATATGGGTTTTCCGATTATCGCGGATACGGATATCCCGGAAATCCGCCCCACGGGAATCTGCACTTATGAACATTTAGTCCAAGAACGTGATTATAAGAAGATTGTGCCGCTGTGCATTGAGACGCGGGGCGTCAAGGTTAAGCTGGCCCAGGTTCCTATCCCCGTGGCCTATTCCGCGGCCTTTGAAGGCGAACGGGTGCGCAAAGAACAGATGTACGCCCAGTTCGGCGGGAAATACTCAACAGCTTTTGAATACGCGCGGATGCGCGCGTTAGACGAGATAGAGGATGGCCGGATTGAAGTGATTGGCCCGGAAATAGACGATGTCCCCGAGGGAGGCGCCCTGCCGCTGGGGCTTGTGGCGGAGGCGGCCGGCCGGAAGATGCAAAAAGATTTTGAGCCTATTCTGGAACGCCAGGTGCATTCTTTTTTAAACGAGGCTATGGGGGTGTTTCATATGGGCCAGCGGGATATGTGCTGGCTGAGGATTTCTAAAGATGCCAAAAATAAAGGATTTAAGATTAAACATTTGGGAGTAATCCTGCATGCCCGCCTGCACGATACCTTTGGCGCCATTGTGGACAAGGCGCAGATAAAGATATATACAAAAGAAGAGGATGTCCGGAAACACATTACCGAAGCGCAAGAGGCTTATGAAGCCCGCGACGCCAGAACAGCCGGGATGACCGACGAGAGCGTGGATACTTTTTACAGTTGCACACTCTGCCAATCGTTCGCGCCCAACCATGTGTGTATGGTTAAGCCGGAAAGACTGGGGCTGTGCGGGGCCTACAGTTACTTAGATGCGCGGGCGAGTCATGAATTAAATCCCTATGGGCCGAATCAGCCGGTGAAAAAAAACGAATGTCTGGATCCGGTCAGGGGCGAATGGAAAGGCGTGAATGAGTTTATTTATCAGGCCTCCAATAAGACCATAGAGCGGTTCAATGGTTATTCTATTTTAAATTTTCCCGAGACCTCCTGCGGGTGTTTTGAATGTATCATCGCCATCCTTCCGGAAGCGAATGGGTTTATGGTCGTCAGCCGTGAATACAGCGGGATGACTCCCTGCGGAATGACCTTTTCTACTCTGGCCGGTTCTGTCGGCGGCGGAGCGCAGACCCCCGGGTTTATGGGGGTAGGCCGGCTTTATCTGGTGAGTAAAAAGTTTATTTCTGCCGACGGCGGGCTGAAGAGGGTAGTCTGGATGCCTAAAGAATTGAAAGAATCTTTAGGGGATAAATTAAAGAAACGCTGCGTGGAAGAAGGAGACCCGGACTTGATAAATAAAATCGCGGATGAATCCGTGGCTGTAAGTTCAGAGGATCTTCTGGTGTATTTGGAAAAAGTAAAGCATCCGGCGCTGACTATGCCGCCGGTGATGTAGGGCTTAGGGCATAGAGCGTAGGGCAAAGAGCAAAGAGTGTATTCTAACGGCTCTATGCTCTATGCCCTAAGCAAAATATACGGAGGTAACTAATGGCTTTATCAGGATTAGACATTTATAAACTATTGCCTAAAACGAATTGTAAGGAATGCGGTTTTCCTACCTGCCTGGCCTTTGCTATGCAGATAGCGGCAAAAAAGGTAGAGCTGGGTAAATGCCCCTATGTGTCGGAGACGGCTAAGCAGGCACTGGAAAGCGCCTCCCGTCCGCCGATAAAGCTGGTTGTCATCGGCGCGGGAGAAGGGAAGTTAGAGATAGGCAATGAGACGGTGATGTTTCGTCATGAACAAACCTTTTATCATCCTCCGGGC
>JAZDEE010000107.1:0-21935 GCA_043809065.1 Candidatus Omnitrophota bacterium
GCAATGCCATAACTTTAACGAATGTAAATCCAAAGGCCTGGCTAAATTAGTGGACAGAGATTACCTGGTCCAGCCGGGAGAAATAATCGAAATCAGGTTTAACGTGTAGGGAACGGATTACGGCAAACGGAAATTGCGGAGGCTTATTATGGAAAATCTCAATACCTCAAATATTGAGAAAATTTGCAAGGAACTTCTTAACGCGTTTCAGGGGATTTTGTCCTGGGAATGGGATAGCCGGTTTGAAACCGCTTTGGCTATCTTCCCTGTTAATGGGCAAGATAAGATTCTGGCCATCCTGAAACAATATCTAAATACCAGCTGGGATATCTCCAATATCAATAAAGCTCCCAAAGCGGTACAAACAATCAATAAAAATCTGAGCGGAATCCAGAAAAAGCAGATACTTTTTACTTCCGCCCCCAATCAAGAGTGTCTTATTTTTTGCGCGTGGTGGCCGTGGACTAACGCAGAAACCATATCCCTGCGGGTCGCGCCATTTTGTTCCAAGATGAAACAAGATGAACTTACGCCGTTGTTTAAGGAATGGTTTAGTTCGGTTACAGGCAAACATACAGAGCCGCCGCTACAAATATAATATTAATATAATAGACGATTATAAACAATGCAGCAGTTAATATTAGACGGACATAAACTCTTGTGGCATCGAGAAAGAATTGAGGCCTGGCTCAAGGGGGAAAGAATCGCGCCTATAACCATTGACTGCGCCTTAACCCGCAGATGCACTTATAAGTGCGTTTATTGTTACGGCCGGCTTCAGGCCAATGATGAACAGCATATGACTCAGGATGTCATCTCGCGGTTTTTGGATGATGCCGCGGAAATCGGGGTTAAGGCAATCAGCTTGGTCAGCGACGGAGAAAGCACCTGCTCGCCGCATCTTTATCACGCTATCCTCCGGGGCAAATCAAACGGACTGGATATGGCCCTGGGCACCAACGGCTACCTGTTACGCGATGAACAGTTAGAAGAAATCCTCCCCTGCCTTACCTATCTCAGGTTTAATATCTCCGCGGGAAAACCTTCCGCTTACAGCCGCATAATGGGCTGTCCGGAAGTCTGTTTCGACAAGGTTTATAACACTATCCGGCGCTGTGTGGAAATTAAGAAAAAACAAGGCCTGGCTGTTACTTTAGGCTTGCAAATGGTGCTGATTCCCGCCATTGCCGACCAAATTATGCCTTTCGCCCGGCTGGGAAAAGAACTGGCTGTGGATTACTCGGTAATCAAACACTGCAGTGATGATGAAAACCACTCTTTGGGTGTAGATTACTCAAAATACTTTAATTTAATTGAATTATTAAAAGAAGCAGAGACCCTTTCTACCGAAAATTATCTGGTCAAGGCCAAATGGTCCAAGATTTTAAGCAACGGGCAAAGGAACTACACCCGCTGTCCGGGGCCGGCCTTTATCATGCAGTTTTCCGGGTCGGGACTGGTTGCCCCCTGCGGGATGCTTTTTAACTCAAGATACAAGAATTTCCATATCGGCAACATCGCTCAAACCTCTTTTAAGAAACTCTGGCAAAGCAAACGTTACGGTGAAGTGCTGAGCTACCTGGCCTCGGATAAGTTTAACGCCTGCACAGACTGCGGCAGCCTGTGTTTACAGCATAAAGTCAATGAGTTTCTCGGGGATATAAAAGAAGGCCGCGCTTTTTTAGAGACGCCTGCAGGAGAGCCGCCTCAACATATAAACTTCGTTTAACAATCTTTTTGATTACCAAGGGGGATTCGATAATTGAAAGGAACAAATCAAGATTTCAGCGTATCGCTGCTCAGGCTTCCCATCGTATCCGTTGCCGGCTCCTTAAGCAGTTCGGCTATCGTCCCTCCACTTTCCACCGCGTATTTATCAGCGGCATTAAGAAACGCGGGATTCACTGTCTCGCATATTGACGCGGTTGGCGAAGGTATTGATCGGGTGCGCAGGATTTCCCCGGAAGAAAACCTGGAATACCAGGGATTGTCCATAGAAGAAATTCTGCAGCGCATACCCCCGAACACCGGCCTGTTAGGCATCTCCTGCATGTTCTCTTCCGAGTGGCCTTTTGCCAAAAAGATCATCCGGGAGATAAAAAAAGAACGGCCGGGAATAAAGATTGCCGCGGGAGGAGAGCATATCACGGCATTACCGGAATTTTCCTTATCAGACTGCGAAGCGCTCGATATCGCCTGCTTAGGGGAAGGAGAAGAGACGATAAGCGATTTAGCCAGGTGCGTATATGAAGATACTAATCTGGAACCGGTCAACGGCATTATTTTTAAAAGGGACGGCGTTTTAGTAAAAAACCCTCCCAGGGCACGCCTAAAAAATGTGGATAAACTCTGGCCGGACTGGGACGCGGCCCCCATTAATACTTATCTGGATTTAAAACTGTCATTCGGCCCCTATCGGGGCAGAACCATGCCGATACTGACAAGCAGAGGCTGTCCGTTTAATTGCGCATTTTGTTCTAATGCCACAATGTGGAAGTGCGTGCATGTCAGAAGGTCGCCTCAGGACGTCGTGGACGAAATCACGCATTACAGAGGCAAATATAATATAAAATGCGTGGAATTTTACGACTTGGAGCCAATCTTTAAAAAAGACTGGATAATGGAATTCTGCGACGCCCTCATAAAAAATAATCTGAATATTGAGTTCCAGATATCCGGAGGCACCCGGTTTGAGTATATTGACGAAGAAGTGGTCGCCAAATTAAAAACGGCCGGCTGTCAATATCTTGCTTTTGCTCCGGAAAGCGGCTCTCCAGCTGTGTTAAAACAAATCAGGAAAACAACGGATATCCCGAAAATGATTAAGCTGATGAAAAGCGCTATCCGCCAGGATATGGGAACAAGAGCTAATTTCGTTATCGGGTTTCCCAACGACACAAGATGGCAGGTCTACCAAACTTTATGCTTAATCATAAAACTGGCCTTCATGGGAGTCAAAGATTCTCCTATTTTTGAATTTACTCCTTATCCCGGCTCAGAATATTTCGATTTACTTTTTAAAAGGAAAATCATAAAATTAGATGATGAATATTTTGCTTCGCTGGGACTGAATTTACAGATAGGGAATAAGAAAAAATATTGCGCCCAAGTCGGCCCTTACGAGCTGGCGTTTTATCGGCTGATTGGGATGTTGTTGTTTTATGGGATTTATTATTTACTGCGGCCGCTGAAATTGCTGAAATTTATCAAAAATATGTTTCGTTATACATCTTCGGAGTCTGTTTTCGAGCAAAGGATTATATTTAATATCAAGAAATTACAGGCCAAGGCTAAAAGCAGGTCTTAGGTTTAGTCATATCATGATAAAGTCAAAAATTGTTCCCTTTATTTTGTCTTTTCTCTCCTTTTTGATATTTATCGCCTCTATTTTAATATTGATTAAATTGTCCTTACAGTCGCCGCCGCCTACTTCTATATTTCTCGCGTACGACCCCCGCCCGCATACCGCGGATGTCACCTTCAATGGGTTTGGCCTTGCAGACATACTATTCCTCTCTGTAAATTACATTATGATTGCCTGCTTCGGATACGCGCTGACGGCCAATTTCTTCTCAGGCGTTAAGGTATCCTTTTTAGTTAAACTTATCTCCGCGTTTTTTATCGGCTACACGTGTATAATAGGCATTATCAGGATTTTATCGTTCGCTCTGCCTTACGAGCAGATTTACCTGCCGGTTGCGGCATTAACTTTATGCCTGACTTTTATCCTTCTTTTCCGCAGCGGTTTCAAATGGAAGGAGTGGCTTACCGACGCTGTCCGGTCATATAAAGGCATTATTTTTACAACAATCTTTACGGGCGGCTTCATTTTTTTGATATTGATTTTACAGATATACCAGGGCGGAATGCAATGGGTCGGCCACGGTCCCGGCCAGTACGCTTATTTGCTTAACGAATACCGCGCGCAAAACTTAGCGCATTTTCCGGTAATTACCCAGCATTATGAAGAGCTTATTTTCCACTATTTCCTGACCATGCCCTTAAACCCGGACTTTAATCCCATTCTTCCGTGGTGGACGACGTTAGCCTTAACCAAGGCATCAATGTTCGTGTTTATATACGCGGCTTTCAGGAAGCTGGGGACATCTTTTTGGTTGTCTTCCATCTTTTCTCTCTTTATGATGCTGGGGTCTTTTTCGCTGTTACTAACGAAAAACTATGTTATAATTGACTCCGGCAATCCCATTGCTTATATAGTTCATCCCGGCCGTATAGTTCAGATAGGTTTTGCCATTATCCTTATTATTGACAGTATATACCGTTCGTCCGGCGCCAGGCATCTTCCCGGGATATTTTTCCTGCTGGGCGGGCTGGGCCTGGCGGCTACTTCGATTTCCAATATATTATGGATTATGGCGCTGTACGCGCTGACTGTTGCCTCTGTTTCGTTCTATAACAGGCAGGACATTCGCGCCCTTGCACAAGAACCCCAGGCAGGGGGAAAGCTAATTTGCTGGACAGCGGCCGCGGCGGCATTATTAATGTATAAATTGCCGATGGAGGGGCAGCATGTTTTTACGATAAGGGCGGTTTTAATCGCACTGATATTGCAGTTTTTTCTGCATCAAGCGCTGCCGCAAATATACGCGGGCCTGCCTGTGTGGAAAAATAAACTGAGCGGATACACCAGGGCGCTATGGCTGCGGGTGTTTATTTTAACCGCTTCCGGCTGCGCGTCCCTGCTATTTTTAGGAAATGTTTTTGTGAATAACAAAATGGCGCGATTTTTAACCGGGCGTATGGAGAATCTCTTCGGGCAGATTAATATCCAATCCACAACCGTGTACGCGGATAGAGGGGCGGCCCCGCTGTCACTGGGCAATTTCACGCGGTCCGGCGAACTTTACAGGACAGGTTTCCCGCAATTTTGCGCGGCTTTCGGCGGAATCCTGGCGGTAATTCTGAGCGCGGCGTATTTATTGGAAAAAGGCCGCAAAAGCGGACGGATAAAGACGGGACCAGAAAATGTATTGCTGGAAATTACCGCCGCCTTAGCCGTATCGGTTCCCTGCGTGTTCTTTTTTATGGACTTTGTGAATATCCACTCGTATGGATGGCTGATGAGCCGTTTTTTGGAAATCCCCGTGTACATCTCCATATTCATCTTTCTGCATTCTATCAACCGGTTTTGCGGCCGCCCCTTGAAATTTGCCTTAAGCATATTATTGCTGTCTTATGTGGTTGTGCCTTTTATAGCCAACAATATGCCCGAACAAATAAGAGCCAACTGGAAGGTCTTTGTCGCTTTGCTGAATAGTTAGTAAGGAAAGTTTTCCGCTATGAAAAGACGCTTTAAACAGCCTCAGTTCAACTCAGATACGGCTGTTTGTATCTCTATTGCCGCTAAACCCGGTAATTTTGGCGCGGCTTTTCATAATGCCGCGTATCAGGCGCTGGGGATTAACTGGATTTATATCCCCTGCAAGGTGGAAAACTTTTCGAAGCTGGAAGCGGCAATAAACGCCGTGCGGGCATTAGGGATTAAAGGCTGCGGCGTATCTATGCCTTACAAGGAAAAAGTGATACAATATCTGGACGCGCTGGATAGTTCGGCTAAAAGAACCGGATGCGTTAACACAATCAAACGCCTGAAAGGCGGCTTTCTCAAAGGATATAACACGGATTTCTATGGCGCCAAGAAGGCGCTGGAACAAGCCGGCATCAGCGGCAGGGAAGTGTTGATGATCGGGGCCGGAGGCGCGGCCAGGGCAATCGGACTGGCGGTCAAAGAACTGGGCGGAAGATTGACGATAGTTAATAGAACATATGGAAAAGCTGAAGAATTAGGCAGACAGCTAAAAGCAGCGGTATTGCCATGGGAAGAAATAGCCGGCGCGAGAGGGCGCCTGCTTATTAATGCGACTTCCGTAGGCATGCGCGACCCTATGACAATGGTTGTCCCCAAAGAAGTAATTGCCGGGTTTGAAGTGGTCAAAGACGCGGTGATTTATCCAAAACAGACGAGATTACTGCGGGAAGCGCAAAGGATGGGAAAAGAAATCATCCCGGGCACATTGATGTGCGCGTATCAAGCGGCAAGACAGTTTAATATTTACACAGGATTAGCAGCGCCCGGAGAACTTATTGCAAGGATGCTCAGGTGGGAAAACTGAAATTTGTGCTGGATGTGGACGGCGTGATGAATACCGGACAATTTCTCTATTCTTCCGAAGGGAAAGTCTTTAAGATCTTCGGCCCTCACGACAGGGACGGCTTAAAACTTATCGCGGATAAAATGGATATCACCTTCATTACCGCCGATAAAAACGGGCTGGCCATTACGAAAAAACGGATAGTGGACGATATGGGTTTCAAACTGGATGTGGTTCCCGAAGAAAAGCGGGACGCGTATTTCAGTAAAAATTTTGATATGGCTAATTTGATTTATATGGGAGACGGCTACCACGACGCGAAGATACTTAAGCAGTGCAGATTCGGCATAGCTCCGGCAAGCGCGCGCAGAGAAGCCAGGGAGGCAGCCGATTTCGTAACCGAGTCTAAAGCCGGCGAAGGCGCGGTGCTCGACGCCTGCCTTAAAATATTAGAGGTATTTTTCCCGGAACGGAAGTAAGCATGCAAAACTATAAAGTATGTATCTTAGCCGCGGGCATCGGCGCAAGGATGGGAAAGTTGTCCGCGCATGCCAATAAAGCGATATTCCCTGTAAACTTCAAGGCGGCAATCTCCTACATTATTGAGAAATTTCCCGCAGAAATAGAAATTGTTGTTGCCGTCGGGTATAAAAAGGCGTCTGTAATTGACTACCTCGCCATTGCCCATCCGGACAGAAAGATTACATTTATAGAGATAGACAAATATACGGGGCCGGGCACGGGCCCGGGTTATTCCCTGTTACAGTGCGAAAAAGCCATTCAGCGCCCGTTTATCTTTTTTTCTACGGACACAATAGTACTGGAAGACATTCCCGCGCCTGACAAGAACTGGTTTGGCATTGCCTCAATAAATACCCCTGAGAGATTCTGCACCGTGGCGATTGAGGATAATCTAATCTGTCGGATTGACGACAAGGTTAAGACGGATAACAAGTTCGCCTTTATCGGGGCGGCAGGCATATATGATTATGATGTGTTTTTTCGCAGCCTGGCCGCGGATAAAAGCCTGATTTGCGGCGAACTGCAAGTATCCAATGGGTTCAGAAGCCTGATAGGGAAAAAACTTGTGCCGCTTAAATTCACCTGGTTCGACACAGGGACATTCAACAGCTACGTTGAGACAAATAAATATTTTTCCGGCAAAGACAGCGGATTTGATTTTAGTAAAAGCGATGAGTTCTTATATTTCGCGCAAGGCACAGTGATTAAATATTTTGCCGACGCGGATATTGTGGAAAAAAGATGCCGGCGGGCCGGATTGCTGAAAGATATATGTCCGGAAATAATCGCAAAGTGCAATAACTTTTATGCCTACAGGAAGGTGAACGGCCAGATATTATATAACGTCCTTGACCGGCAGTTGGCAGGCAGTTTCTTCGCCTGGGCTAAAAGCCGCCTTTGGAAAAGACAGGAACTTGACGAAAACGGGCAAAGACAATTTTCCGCCGCCTGTAGAAATTTTTATTTTAATAAGACACAAAAACGCCTGCGGGATTTTTACGAAAAGACCGGGCTGATTGACGGTGAAAATAACATCAACGGAAGATTTGTTCCGTCACTAAAACGGCTTTTCGAAAGTATTGACTGGGATTACATCTGCGCCGGCATTCCGGCCGTAATTCACGGGGACCTCCAGTTTGATAATGTCATTGTATCCCCTGATGAAGCGGCTCAGTGCCAAAAATTCCGGCTTATTGACTGGAGGCAGGATTTCGGCGGTTTGACCGCCGTGGGCGATTTGTATTATGACCTCGCAAAATTATACGCGGGTATGATAATCTCCTATCAATCTATCAAGCGCGGGATGTTTTCCTTTAATCTGGACGGCCCGAATGTCTTTTATAATTATCACACGGACAATACGCTTCAGGAAGCGAGAGAAGAATATGAAATGTTCATCAAGGAGAACGGGTTCGATTTACCAAAGATTACCATTATGAGCGGACTGATCTTTCTAAATATGGCGGCGTTACATAACTATCCGTTCGACCACCTGCTTTTCTTTCTGGGAAAAAACACGATTCATAATATGGTATCAAAAAAATGCTTACAGCCAAATTAGGGATTGCCCCGCTAAGTACGGAAATCATCGAAGCGGCTTTCAGATATTCCCACAATAACAATAAAGAGCTAATGCTGATTGCCTCTAAAAATCAGCTTGATTACGTAAAAGGATACGTAAACGGCTGGACAACGAAAGACTTCAGGAAGTTTGTCGGAGAAGTCAAAAAAAGATACGCCAACAGCAATGTCAGGCTTTGCCGGGACCATTGCGGCCCGGGGTTCAACGGCAGGGTTGACCTGGAAGACACCTATAGAACAATCGAAGAAGATATAACGAATGGGTTCGACCTTATACATATAGATTTCTGTCATTTTAAGGAGAATGCCCAGGAAAAGCTCGCCGCCGCGAAAAAGGCCGTAGAATATTGTCTGCGTCTCAATCCCAACATCAGGCTTGAAGTCGGAAGCGACGGGAACAGCGATACCCGCTGCCTGCCGGACAGGATCGAAGGGATAAAAGAAGAGATTGACTTTTTTCAAGGTTTCTGCGTGCCGGAATTTTATGTTGTCCCGACAGGAAGTTTAGTCAGAGCCGGCAGGCAGGCGGGGTCATTTAATAAGGGTATTGTTGACAAAATAGCGCGCCTGATACATAGCAAAGGCATAAAATCAAAAGAGCATAACGCGGATTACTTATCCAAAGATGAAATCTTCCAGAGGAAAGGCGCGATTGAGGCAATGAATATAGCTCCGCAGTTGGGCAGTGTCCAGACGCAGTTGGTCATTGATAAAAGTAAACGCTATGGAGTGGATTGCAATGATTTTTTGAATATTGTTTATAAAAACAAAAAGTGGACAAAGTGGATTGATAAACATTCATCCATTGACAAAACGTTGGCCTTGCGGACAGCCGGCCATTACCACTATACATCGGATGAATACAAGAAAATAATCAGGCAGCTCAATACATACGAAAACATTTATGAAAGTATAATTGACTCGATAACAGGGGTGATTGACCATTATGAAAGTTGTCGTTAAGCCGTGGGGCCAAGAGGTGTGGCTGGAGTTGAATTCCAGCTATTGTTACAAGAGGCTCTCTATAAATTCCGGCCAAAGGACCAGTCTGCAATATCACGAAAAAAAATTAGAGACCAATTATGTCATTGACGGCGAGATTGAGCTTTGGCTGGAGAATAAAGAAGGAAACCTCGAAAGAAAGATTATGAAAAAAGACAGCTTCTTCACTATCCATCCCCGCAAGAAACACAGGATAAGCGCGCTGACGGACGTTGTCCTTCAAGAGGTATCCACCCCGGAAGTTGATGATGTAATCAGGGTTGAAGACGATACAAACAGGGGGCATGGCTGGATCGGCGCTGAACACAGGCCCAAGATTGGCATTTTTATCCCCTGCTACAACGTGGAAAATTCTGTCGGGAAAGTGCTGGAATCATTGTCCAAAGAGGTATTAGACAGGATAGACGCGATTATAGCCGTAGATAACCATAGCCATGACAATACCTTCGCCACTCTAAAACGCATTCAGGACAGCGGCCAAAAAACCGGAGAACGTCTTATTATAATAAAAAACGCGGAGAATTATGGTCTGGGCGGCTCCCAAAAAATCGCTTACCAGTATTTCCTGGATAACGACTTTACGCATTTTATGATTATTCACGGGGATAACCAGGGAAATGCCGATGAGATAGCCAAAAAATTCCTGCTAATATCCGATAAAAACCCGTTAACAGATGTGATCTTTGCCTCCAGGTTTGCTCCGGGAAGCGACCTCTCGGGATATAATCAGGCCAGAATTATCGGCAATAAGTTTTTTAATCTGCTCACCTTTGTCTTAACGGGAAACAAGATGTCTGATTCCGGCACGGGAATCATATTTTACAAGACAGAAATATTAAAAAACGTTCCTTTCCATCATTTGACCAATGGCTGCCAATTCAATCCCGAGCTGAATATTCTGCTGAACGGTATAAAGAAGCTGCGCGTTATCGAGGTCCCACTGACCTGGAAGGATTCTGTCGAAGAATCAAATATAAAAGCCGCAGCTTATTGTCTGACATTATTGAAAAGACTGCTCAATTATCGGATACGTAAAACACTGCTGAAAAAATCGGGATGGCCGGCATTTTACCAGTATTCCCAAAGAATTACACCGTCTTTTAAAATAATAACAAGGAAATAATGTCCGGTTTAACGCACAAGTTTAAGTATCGTTTCTATCCCACCGTGAAGGCAGCGGTTAAAGTAGCCCAGGGGTATCTTACCCGCAGGCGTATGCCGTTATATGCCAGTCTGTTCATTACTCAGCGATGCAACCTGAAATGTATTTACTGTTTTCCTAATTCTCCCGCCCGCAAGGAAACGGACATCCCCCTGGATAAGCTGTTCGGAATAATTGACGCGCTCTACGCCGCGGGGACCCGTTTTATTACTATCTTAGGCGGAGAGCCGATGCTGCGCGATGATTTCGGTGAGATTGTCGATTATATCACCGGCAAAGGTATGCTCGCCGAGGTATCCACCAACGGATACTTTATAAAAAGATGGCCCAAAGCAATCCAAAAACTCTTTCTTGTCTGCAACAGCATAGACGGCGATGAAAAGACGCACGATACCAACCGGGGCAGGGGGTCGTTTAAAAAAGTAATGGAAAGCATAGAGTTTTGCCGCAAGCGCCATGTCCCGGTGCAGCTACGTTCAGTCATCACCAGGAATAACATCAACAATCTGCAGTTTATGCTGGATTTGGCAAAAAGGTTAGGGACCACCTTAAGTTTAGGGGAACAATGCGTTGACCCTCAGAGGAATCCGTATGAAGCCAGCTCCGCGGAATACCGCGCCTTCTGGGAGTTTATCAAGCAAAAGAAAAAAGCCGGACACCTCATAGACAAATCCTATACCTGTCTTAATAATATCATCAAATATCCTTTAGACGTCCCGCTGAATAAGATATTCATAGAGGATGAGGCGCTGCCGCCTTCGATGCCGCCGGACATGCCCAAATGCACGATACGCAATGGATTCTGCTTACTGGATAATGACGGGATGATGTATCCCTGCATCCCGCTTTTCGGCAAATGGGGGAAGAATGTATCCGAGTTAGGAGTGCAGGGCGCCTGGGAGGGCCTCCTGGAGCATAAATGCCGGTTTTGCCGGTCGAGCGTGTATGATATGAAGAGTTTTTTCTTCGGCCTTGATTTTTCTTCCATGACAGATATGGCTCGCTATATGTATAATAAAAACAGCCAGTGAAACAGGTCTTTTATGGATTCCAAAAATTATTTGTTTAATCTGCGCGATTTGGCTGAATACGCTCCCTCGGGGCTTTGTCCGTTGTTATATCACAGCCTGCTTCCCTATATTATCACTATTTCGGAAGGCGGCTGGTTCTCCTGGGTAAAAAAAAGAAAAGACTTAAACTTCCGTAAGGACATCAACGCGGATGACTTCGGCAAGGCAAACGCTGATTGCCGTTATCCCAATGAAGTGCTGGTTCACTGTCCGAATATCAATGTTTCCGTAATTGCCGGCTTAGGCCCCTATATGGAGCGTGACGGACAGCAGTCCCTTCTTTTGAGGATTTTAAATAAAAAAGGCGCCTGCGCGGCAAATTACGCGGCAGGAAAAGAAATTATTTTGCGCAAGGATGATTTCAAGATTCCTCCCGCCGAATACAACGCGCGTTTTCTTCCTGCTCTGGTTGCCGGCAGAAACCTGCCGCCTGAGCAGTCTGTTCCCTGCCATTATGAAGATTGTAACTTATACGCCGCAACCATAGAAACCCGCTGTCGTTACCACAAGAAAAAAAAAGGCTACGCGCATCCCTTTCTGCCCGGCGGCTATTGCCTGGATATGTTTCACTTCATCTATCCGGGGCTCCTCTCGCTGTTGTACGCTTCAGACAAGGCAGCGTGCCATCCGCGGACATTCCACTGGTGGTGTCCGGCAAATAAAGAAAAAATGGCAATTACCGCGGAAAAACTGTCCCGCTTTCCCTCATGGCTGGCATGGTCGAAAAAAATATTAGAAAAGATATTCAATAGGATGTTTTTTCCCTACGATTTTATAGATGCCCATATCGTCTTTACCGTTGAAAAGACACAAGGCGCAAAAGTATGTCCGATGGCGCAGGAAAAGAGATATTATCTAAATATGGCTGATCCGCGTTACCCTTGCCCGGCTTCATTGCACGCCCTCTATCCTTATATGTTATTAAAGGCGCGCAATGAGCAAATGGACTGGGCGGACGACGAATATTTCCATTGCCCCGGCTGTAAAGGCGTAATATATAGACTGACAAAAAAGGAGGCAGAGCATTAAAGCTTTAATCACAGGCGCCTCCGGGCACCTGGGCTACCACATTGCCAAACTGCTGACAGAAGAAAAACATAGCGTCCGGGCGTTCGTGCGAAAGACAAGTTATCAAGATCGCTTAAAGGAACTGCCCTTGACTATTGTCTATGGCGACGTCTTCAATATGGATTCGCTCCAGAGGGCGATGGACGGCATAGATACAGTCTTCCATACCGCCGCGGTATATAACCTGTCGCCCGCGGATAATCATAAAATAATAGAAACGGCTGTCCGCGGCACGAAGAATATTTTTGAGGCAGCGTCTAAAACAAAAACCGCGGCAAAAATTATCTATACGAGCACAGCCGGGACCGTAGGCTCAAGCGCGGATAAGAAACGATTGTTGGACGAGTCTAATTACGCAAAGGATAGCGGTTTATTTCCTTATATCCGGGCCAAGATTGAGGCGGAAAACGCAGCCATTGAGTCGGCAAAGAAGTATGGCATCCGCACGATTATCTGCAATCCATCCGTTATCGTGGGCAAAGATGATTACAAATTAACGCCGAGCAACGAGATGCTTTTGACGTTAAACAAATTCAATATGATTTATGTGGACAGCGGCCACTCATTGGTGTATGTCGAGGATGCCGCCCGGGGGCATATTAACGCCGCGCGTTACGGCAGAAATCTGGAAAGGTATCTCTTAAGCGGCGATAATGTCGAACTTAAAACCCTCATTCAGAAAATCAATAAAATATATAATAGAAAGATTCCGCTTATAAGATTAAACCGCCCGGTATTCCTATTTGTTTCCCTGGGGCTTGAGGTCATTGCCAAGATGACCGGCAAAGACCCGTCGCTGACCAGGACCAAAGCAGGCAAAACAATCAATAAATTTTCTTTTTATGATAATTCCAAAGCCAAAAAAGAATTAAATTTTTATCCGAGGAAGCTGGACTCTTACTTAAAAGAAACATTAGACTGGCTTCTCAGAAGGTACACCCGGCCATAATGAAGATAAAAAAGATATTGTTGTGTAATCTGCCTTTAGAGGGTGAACTTAAGTACTATATTTCGCCGCCGTATTTTTTAAAAGAGGCGGTAAGCTATCCTCCTTTGGGGCTGTTGTATCTTGCCGCGCAGATTAAAGACGCCGAGGTAAAGCTCCTGGATACCTCCTGCAACATAAAACTCTCCATAGAAGAAACTATTCGGAAGATATTAACCGAACAGCCTGACATTGTAGGGATTACCGCCTACAGCATTCGCGCCTACGCGTTGAAGACAATCTGCGCGCGCTTAAGCAAGGAATGCCGGGATTACATCCGCATTGTTGTCGGCGGCAACCACGTCTCGCTCTACCCAATAGAAACCCTGAAGTATCCCGGCGTTAATTATGTCCTCAAAGGAGAAGGGGATTACACCTTTCCGCAATTGCTCAAGGCCATTGAAAGCGGTGAAGATGAAAGCAGCCTTTCCCGGATCAAAGGCCTGTATTATTTTGATAAGACCGGCCGGATAAAAGGCAACGCGGATACTGAACCAATTACCGATCTGGACGCGCTGCCTTTTCCACGCCGGAGTCTGCTGAACCCAAGTTTATACTCGACCCTTGCCCAGGATACTGCCGCGATGACATCGCTGGTATCCAGCCGGGGTTGTTCGTTCAAATGCATTTTTTGCGATGTGCCGCTAAAAAAGATTAATTTCCGTTCCGCGGAGAACGTTGTTGATGAAATGGCTGAGATTGTCAGTCTGGGAATTAACGAAATCAGTTTTTTCGACGATTGTTTTAACGTTGACCCGGAGCGGGTTACAAAGATTTGCCGGCTGATTATCGAAAGGAAATTGAACGTCCGGTGGAGTTGCCGTCTCCGGCCGGTTCCTTTCACTGAAGAGATGGCTTCCTTAATGGCCCGTTCGGGGTGCAACAGGCTGCATTTTGGCGTAGAGTCGGCGAATGATGATGTCCTCAGATATGCCCGAAAAGGGATTAGCTATAAGCAGTCCAAGCAAACGCTGGATATCTGCCGGAAGTATAATCTGAAGTCGCTGATCTATCTTATGTTTGGCTTCCCCCAGGAAGACCGGAAAACTCTGAGGGAGTCCGAGAAGATTATTTTGAACGAATTAAGGCCGGACTATATTTTTCCCAGTATTCTTTTTCCTCTGGCAGGGACCGTTTATTATCAGGAACTTCTTAAAAGTAAAAGATTAAAGTGTGATTTTTGGGCGCAATATGTCGAAAATCCTACGCCGGACTTTAAAGTGCCGTGCTTCCGCACACCGGAAGAAGACGCGATGCTCATCGGATTCGTGGATAACTTGAATAAGAGATTTTATCTGTCGCCGCGTTTTATTTGTAAGAATATTTCCCGGGTAATCAGAAACAGGACTTTATTGCGGTCAATCAGGATAGGGCGGGAATTATTATTCAGAGGGCATTAACTGTATATTGGGCAGGACGAATATATTTGTATATAAAGAACGCGGCCAGGAAAAAATACAGGAATAATTGCGTCCAGATGATCGCGGTATAGGCATCCGGCGCCACTTTAAGCTCTACGCGGTGGCTGCCGCCGGCAATGAGCATACCGCACAAGGCGCTGTTAATCCTCCAGACGGCGCTCTTTTTACCGTCAACATAACCGTTTACCCCTAAATCATAATTCAGCGGCGTTACCAAAAGAGCATTATACGGAACGTTTATGTCAAAGGAAAGCCCGTCGTAATCTAACGATGCCGGAACCGGGCTGCGGTTTATACTGTTATTTCCCGGAAAATCAGCGAGTATACGTGGAGGGATATTTCCCACGGTTGTATTTTTTCCTTCATTGGCTGAGGCGCATACCTTTTTAAACTCCTCGTTTTCTCCTCCTTCTACAGACAGGATATCCGTAGTTAAAAAAGATTCGCCGGGTATAGCCTGAGGGCAGGAATGCGCCAGCCTGTATCTGTTTTTATATTGGATAAAGAAACCCGAGCCGCAGCCTTCCCGGGCATCTACGGTTCTGAAATTACTTATATTATCCCATTGGACGGCTGTCCGGCAGAAGGTGGAGATGCAGCCTTTATCATAAAGCGCAAGGTCGGTTATGTGCGCGAAGAGAAGAGGTATCACTGCCAGGAAAAAGAGTATTCGCGATATTTTGTTTTTGGCCGAGAAGCGCGCTATAGAAGCCATACCCAAAGCGGCAAGGGCGGATAAACAAAAATTCACAAAAGGGAAAAAGTGATACCACTCTCTAAAAATTCTTATAAAGGGGAAACGGACATTGTACAAGAGCTTCAGCACGGGCACAAAGCTGTTCTTTCCAAGAGTTAATATTACAAAACAAATCAATAACAGGGCAATTCCCCCTGACTGACGAAAGTTGAAGATAAGGCCAATCAATATCAAGAGGAAAGAAAGTCTTCCGACAAAAAAGGCCTGCCGGTCAGTGTATAAGCCGTGCTGGTCGTCAACCGGGTCCCGGTAACGCGGCTGGATATATTGTTTGAAATATACGGGCAATGCCGAACTATACCCCTGGCAGTTAGTCGCAAGATACGCTTCGTATGTCCGGGGCATTATGTTTTCCGCGTCCCGGTGGGCGCTGGAGAGGTTATCTATGGAACGCAGCAGATACAAAGTCGGCAATATCGCGATAATAAACAGGACAATAAGCAGAGGAAAAGACCCGCGCTGCTCTTTAAACAGTTTCTTGAGCAGACTGGGACGCGCCGCTATGAATAAAAGAATAAACAATCCCGCTGCTATGATGTGGATTTGGGGCAGGTGGGTATTCAGGCTTAAGCCGAATAACACCAGCGCCGGGAAGATGTAAGAAGAATCATCGCGCATTTTCAGGAAGGACAGGACAAACCAGGGCGCTAAGTAAGTCGTGCCTAATACCTGTTCCTGGTGCAAAGCTATCCCCGTTCCGCCCATCATAATCATCAGCGTGCCGAAATACGCGGCCCAGCGGCAGCCGCTCAGTTTTCGTAATACGAGCCACCAGCCAAAACACATAAGGATGATTCCGGCGATATATTGCAGTTTGTAAGAGAGAATTATATTGCCGGACATAAACGAATATAGATAATATCCAAACATCTTGTGCGGCAGGGTGATCAACGAGATGATATGAAAAAAACCGATACGTATGCCGCCGCAGGAGGGAAACCATTGAGGAAGGAAATGCAGTTTGCTCACGGCGCCGGCTAAGTAAATAAATTCGCGGGAAAAGTTTTTCCAGGTATCGCCATCAGGCAGATATGGCGAGCAGATGAAGGCATAAATGGTTAAAATGCAGGGAATACATACAAATAAATAATGAAACAGAGACTTCTTCTTGAGCAATCCTGAGATTAAAAAGAAAAATAAAGAGATCAGAGCAATTTTCAACTCTTGCTGGTAAGCCGCGAGATATGGCGGTAAAGTTATCAATGTCATTTTTTATCCATTTTAATTATGTATTTAAATTATATAGAACTGACTGTCCACTGTCAAGGTTATCCCGTTAAGATTTTATTTGTGCATCTTGCCGTGTTTTGGTATATTATACAATAAAATACAAATAATAAATTGGATTTAATAAATGGCGCTAAGAAATTCCTCAAAGATTTTTTTATTCTTTTTTTTGCTTGCCGGACTTTTCTTTTACCATTTGCTTTCCGGACAGGTCGTCCAAGCCAACTGGGACCGGCCGATGATGGGACTGCCTTCGCACATATTCGCCGCTAAAATGATTAAGAACGGCTCGTTTCCGCTTTGGAACCCCTATTTACTCTGCGGCTACAATTATTGCGGCTCGGGCCAGTTCCATCTATTTAATCCGCTCTATTTATCAGCCTATCTTTTCCCCGAAAGCTGGCTTCTGCGTATCTTCGCTTTTTGGGCCTACGTGAGATTCGCTTTATCGGGAATCTTTACCTATCTTTTTGTCCTGAGGCTGACAAAAGCGCGGTTCTGGGCGGTTATTTCCGGCGTAATGTATATGTTTTCCGGTTCTAATATTGCCATGCTGACCCTTGTGGATATGGGCGCTTTTCACCCGATGTTCCTTTTTCCGCTTCTGCTTTATTTAGCGCTTCTTTTATGTGAAGAAGAAAGGCCTCTATCCTGGATTCTTTTAGCGCTGTCCGTCGCCTTTATGTTTCTGGACGGAATGCTCCATCTGTGCGTATTCGCCTTAGGGATTACGGTTTTGTTTTTCGCCTGGCATAGTTTTTTCCTGGGGCAAGGCGGTTTTTTTTCAAGATTATTCCGCGCGTTAAAAAAACTGTTTCTTTTGGGAATGGCCATCAGTGTCGGGATTTTGATATCTTCCATCCGTCTCCTGCCGTTTCTCCATGCCGTGCAGTCATCGGCACGCGCCCAATTGACTCCGGCGGAGTTGTCCGGCTGGATTAAAGATACTGCCGTGCCCGCGTCAGGAATACTGCGGATGCTTATGCCCGAATTTTTTGGCTGTAAATTAAACGGCTTCTTTATGAACAATAATATGGGACCGCATCTAAACCATATTGAGACTTTCCCTCATTACGTAAGCATAGCCGGGCTGGCGCTAAGTTTTTTAGGAATGTTCCGGCGGAACAATAAAACAATACTATGGACGTTATTCGCCGCCGGCATGCTGATATTTACAATTAATTCCCCGCTGAGTTATTATATCGAAAGATACCTCCTCAGGGGTAAAGAGGTATTGATGTGCCGATACTCGCTGATGCTGCCTATGTGCCTGGCGGTCCTGGCCGGATACGGAGGCGTCCGGCTGGAAGAGTCTCCCGCCTCAGCGCTCAAGAGGCTATGGTTTATTTTTATCCCCGCGGTATCCCTTATTGCTGCCGCGGCGTTTTTTCTTTACGGCTGCAGGATAAGCGTCGCTCTGTTTAATAAAGAGGTAAATCTTCAGCTTGTTTCGCTCATCTATTTCGCGCTGTTTCTCTTTTTTATTCTGGCGGTATCTTTATTGTATGTTTTTTTTAAGATGCCCCGGCGTCTATCGGGAGTAATCCTGTTTTCCATTTTGTTTTTGGACATTCTCATCATAGCTTATCTGGATTCAAACAATAGCCAGAAATTTATGCACTCCGCTCCGCTTAATCTGCAAAAAGCCAAGATAGAAGATATAGGAAGCAACAGTGTAGAAATAAAGACGCTTCCGCCGTATCTATACCGGGTTTATATGGGCGGAGAGCGCATAAATTATCAAGGAAACAGCGTCTATCCATTCAGCCTGAGCACAATTATCGGACTGCATGATGTTACAGGCGGTGAGGCCTTCTGCCATAAGCGTTACGCGGAGTTTGCCCGCTATCCGGACAAACCCTATTTTCGCGGCGTTTACAGGCTCACTCCAACTCCCATGCATCTTATCCTGCTGGGAATAATAAATAAAACCTATCCAATACTGCCCCGCGTGGGTTTATACGATAAATATACGGTCGCGGCCACCGGGGGTGTCCTGCAAAAGATTTTTAAGGAGGGGTTTGATCCGTATAACGAGGTAATCCTGGAAGAAAATCCCGGAATTGAAAATAATGAAGGAGAAAACCATTATCCGGGGTCGGCAAAGATTGTGGATTATCAATGCAACTCTGTTCAGATAGAAACAAATGCCCGCAGACAGAGTATCCTTTTATTGGCAGATCGTAATGAAGACGGCTGGCAGGCAGAGATAGATGGAGAAAAAACCCGGATATATTTTGCCGATTATATCTGGCGCGCTGTCACCGTTCCCCCGGGCAGACATATTGTGTGTTTCTCTTATTTTCCGCCCTTACTGGGGTTGGGCATAGTCCTTTCGGTCATAGGCACAGCTGTTTTAACAATAGTCGCGGGAGCCGCATTATGCAGACGCCTGACATAACCGGACATGTGCTATTTGTTAATCCACCGAGCGAACGCGCTCTTTACCGGGGAATTGTCTGCACATGGGTTTCCAAGGCAAGATATTTGTGGCAGCCTTTCGATTTTATTTTACTGAGCGCGCTGGTTAAGCCGCCAATGCGGGTGTCCTACAAAGATAGTTTTCTGCATAATGTGGATATGCGGGACATTATCCGGTTCGCGCGCGATGAGCAGGTAACGTATATTGTGATGGCGATGTCATCCATCGAATGGGAAAGCGACAAGGCCGCTCTCCTCAGTCTGCGCAACGAACTTCCCAAAGTAAACATAGCGGTCCTCGGAGATATCTTTCAGGAACGCTGCTTTGTAAAACAGGTTTTGCCTCTGGGCGTCACGATTATCAGACATCCGCTTGACCTTAAGATCGCGGAATATTTCAGCAGCGGGAATACACGCGCGCCGGCGCTTTTATGCGGACTGAATACCGAAGAAAAGCGCCTTCCTCCGGTAAATATCCCGCGCAGTGTAGAGTTTCCCCTGCCGCGGCACGAGGTTTTTCTAAACACAAGACACCGCTCGCCTTTTGATAAATACAGGCACAGCGCCATAGTAAATATCACCTGGGGTTGTCCTTTTTCCTGTTCCTACTGCTCCTGGTCATCGCCGTATCTGCCTTTTGTGCATAAATCAGCGGCCAGCGTCATCAAAGAGCTGGAAACGCTGAACCGCCGGGGTGTCCGGGAGATTTTCTTTTCCGACTTAAGCTTCGGGTTTCCCGGCGATATAGTCCGGGAGGTAATCGAGGCAATGCTTCAGAATAATTGGCGTTTTAGCTGGCACTGCTATATAAAATCCGGCTCGTTATCTGAGGACTTTTTACGCGCTATGCGTAAAAGCGGCTGCCACACGGTAATTACCGGAGTAGAAAGCTCAAATTTGAACCTTTCCCGGTATAACCGTAATGTCAGTTTAGAGGATATCAGAAAAACCATCGCGCTTTGTCACAGCCTGGGAATAGATATATGCGGCGATTTTATTTTAGGCCTTAACGACTCTTCGGATAACTGGAGAGAGCTGGCGCAGTTTGCCATTGACTTGAATCTCGATTTCGCCTCTTTTAATATATATACACCTTTATTAGGTTCGCTTGAGCGTTATCGAAAGATAGAAGAGGGAACAATCAAAGAGGGAGAATGCGGTTTTGACACCACAGGCTGTAAAAGAAGCCTGGTAGAACATTCCGAAAACCGCAGTAAATGTGTGCGGAAATTTTACGGCCGGCCGGCTTACTGGCTGAAAAGATTGTCCAAACTCAAAACGCTGGATGAATGCCTGATAAAATTAGAAGAGGCCGCGAATCTATTTATAAAATAAAGAGAAAGATATGAATCCATCATCTTTTTTATCGGCAGGGATGAAAACACTGCGGGCGCACCTCGTCAAGGATACTAAATTCCCTTTAGGTGTCTATATGGTCATTACCGAACGCTGTCCAAACGCGTGCGTTTACTGCAATTACAGCCAAGCGGCCCCGGCGAGTGCCCAGGAACGGCTCTGCCGGCAGGAAATGACGACAAAAGAAGCGTTAAATATTATCGGCTACCTGCACAAATTAGGGATGCGGAAACTGCATTTGACCGGCGGGGAACCTTTATTAAGAGATGATTTAGAGGAGATTATAAATTTCGCCAAAGCGAAACGAATATTCGTCGGGCTTTCGTCAAGCGGGGTTTTTCTGCCCAAGAAGGTTGGCGGCATCAGGAATGTGGATATCGTTATGTTAAGCCTTGACGGAGAAAAAGACATCCATGACAGCCTGAGGGGAACAGGCTCATTCCAAAGGACCGTTCAAGCAATGGAAAGTCTCAAGAAAAATAAAATAACCCACTGGACAACCACAGTCCTGAACAGTAAAAATATACATTCCATAGACTACATCTTAAGAATGGCCGAAGAAAAAAAATTTTTCGCTAACTTTGTCATACCGCAGTACCGCAAAGATAATTATAAAAGTAATCTCCCTAAAGAAGACGCAATGCGCAATCTTATTCCCCGGCCTGAGGATTTGCGCCAGGCAATAAAGTATCTTATAAAGCGTAAACGCCAGGGCGCGCGGATAGGTTCTACCTTCGCGTATCTCAATTATATTCTCGATTGGGAAGATTATAGCGCTTTGTTCAGCTCTAAGATACATAAGAAGACTAAATGCTGGGCCGGCCGGCTATCTTTCCATATTGACGCCCAGGGATTCATCTATGCCTGCGGGTTGGGCGCGGGTAGGATGCCGGGCATAGATATTAAAGCCGCGGATTCTCCGGAAATATTAAACAAAATCAGGAAAGTACCCGGTTGTAACTCCTGTATGGGCGCCTGTAATATAGAAAACAATCTCCTTTTTTCATTAAATTCGGAAGCTATTTTGAATTGGATAAAGAAATTATAAGAAAGCCCTATGAAGATATTTAAGAACACGAAATCCCCTCTATACCACCCTTTTTCAAAAGAGGGGAAGAGGGAATGGAAAAAAGAGAAGTTTGTTGTTTTGCTGCTATTTGCCGTGCTGATATGCGCTGTTTATTTCCAGGTAGCTTGGGGAGGCAAGAGTCTTTTATCCACGCTTTACTATCCGCATCCGTTTTGTAATA
>JAZDEE010000108.1:0-6370 GCA_043809065.1 Candidatus Omnitrophota bacterium
AATCCGAATTTCCAAATTTCCAAATGTTAAAAACTTTTCTCTTCTTTTTGAATCATTGGAATTTTGGTCATTAGAAAATTGTTTCGGATTTCGATATTCGGATTTCGGATTTTAAATTATAGAAATTTATGTGACAATGCACTACTTTATTGGCCGTTCTTTTAAGGATTTAAAAGTACCACCCGATTCCGCTCCGGGTAATTCAGCTACCGGTTCGGTTAAGAAAAAGTCACCCTTAATGATCCATTTCTTCAGCGTTTCGGCGATTTCTCTGGCCTTGGCATAACTGGACAATGCCCCGGTAGGAATCTCTTTATTCTGCAATAAGATAGTGCCGCTTTTCAGTTGGGCATAGTTTACTTCTCCCAGAGGCTTATTTTCCCCCTGGGGATACGCGTTAGCATAGTCAACTACCTGCGTATAAATATCTTCATCCCGCACAGCTGCCCAGCGGCATATTTCTTCATTAAGAATCGGGATAGGCACTCCTACCCCTACGGTTAAAGTAACTCCGTATCCATACATTGTAGTGCCCAGGAGCCATTTAGGACTCATTTGTTTAAGGTCCCCGATAAGCGCCAAAGTGCCCGCGGAAGAAACCGGGATGCCGTTCTCTTTACGCCTGACTGCCGGATTATGCTGGGTGCCCGGCCAGGCCACAAAACCAATCCCGCCTCCCAGAAACACCTTTGTGCCTATCCCGATTGTTTTATAATACGGGTCTTTAAGCAAAGGAGAAAGCTGCCCGGAGCTGCAATAATTGGCATTACCCAGATGAGGTTTTAACACCCCCATATAAGTATAAATAATTTTTTCGGAAGTATTCACGGCCACATTATAATTTTGATAGCAGTTACGCATATTAAAAAGAACCGCGTCATTCAAATCCTTAATATTGATTAATGTTTCCAGCTCCCTACGGGGATAACAATCCGTCCCATAAGTCTTAGCGCGTAAGGCAATATCCTTACCGGCGACCAGCTCTTCGATGACGTTTCCCCCGCCATACTGAAAGGTGCCGGGATAAGCTTCGTTACGCGGGTCTTCGTCCGGCAAAGCCGCGGCTCCCAGAGAAATATCGCAAGCGGCAAACCCGGCATAAGCGGTCACATTATTCAAATATACCCGGCCGCCCCCCAGCTTTATTTTTGGTTTACTGTGTCCGGTATTCAGATATACCCCGGAAGAACACATCGGCCCAAAGGTACCGCAGGTTACCACATCCACTTCGCCGGCAGTCTGATGGATACCCTTTTTTTCGACCAAATCAATTATTTCTTCGGCAGTAACAACCACCGCGCTGCCTTTTTTGATCTTTTCATTGATTTCCTGAATTGTCTTCGCCATTTTTCTCTATCTCGGTTAGGATTGTTTATATATTTTCTAAAAACACACCCTCATACAAACAGAAGAATTATACACTATTCCGTCCAATAAATCAATCATTCTGAAAATTTTTGTTCTGTCAAATATCTTAGCAGTATGATAAAATATTTGCGCCGATACAGAAGTCTTTCGGCCCGTTCGGGGAACGGGCCCTGCAATCGGCAGGCAAGCCTGCCCTCAAGCAGGGAAAACAAGACCAACGAGCTAAACGAACAACGGACAAACGGACATAACGGATTAACGGACAAACGAAGAATCAATATATTTCAAGGAGCAAGAATGATTTACCGTTTTCTGGACCAAAAAGGGACATTTGCCGTGCGGCATCCGCACCAATATAACCTCTATTTTCCCCTCACCGATAAAGACGGCAAACTTTTAAGCGCTATTTCGCCTTATTTAAGCGGCGATATAAAAAAAGATAACGCCCGCTTTCTGACCCTGCCGGCAAGCATTGAAGATATCCGCAGCAATCTCCTCTGCCGCCGGGAGTTTTTTATCAAAACTGACAAAAAAATAATCCGCCTGTCCAATCCTTACAACGACACCTTAGAGGCCGGCTTGCTTTATCACAAGATTCGTAAAAAAGCGGGGCCTCTGCATATTGAAGTAACCAACTTCATCCCCTACAACATTCCGGTAGAAGTAATGCGTATCCGCGTGATCAATAAAGGCAAAAAAGCCGTATCCATCACCCCTACTTCCTTCTTGCCCCTTTTTGGCCGTTCTGAAAAGAATCTGCGCGACCACCGCCATGTCTCGTCCCTGCTTAACCGCGTCGAACTCAGCGATTACGGCATATCGCTCAGACCTGCGATGATCTTTAACGAAGAAGGACATCAACTCAACGAAACCCTCTATTTTACCTTGGGTTATGAAAACAAAACAGTTCCTCCGGCAGGGCAATTCCCCACTTTAGATTCTTTTTTAGGCAAAGGCGACATCACCTCTCCGGAGGCAGTAACCAAAGATAAAATTCCCTTCCAACATATGGATTCCCAATTTGACGGGAAAGAAGTATGCGCCGCTTTCCGGTTTACCCGGCGCGTATTGAATAAAGATGAAGAAACCGGTTATTTCCTGATTATGGGAATAGATACAGATAAACAAAACATTCTCAACGTATTCGCCCAATTAAACACGCCGCAAAAAGTGCAGACAGCCCTGGCAGAAACACAAAGATACTGGGTTGATTATCTGGCCCAGGTACGCCTTGATTTTAAAAATCCGCTTTATAACAACTGGCTGCTCTGGGTTCAGTTACAGCCTGTGCTGCGCAAATTATTTGGCTGTTCCTTTCTTCCGCATTTTGATTACGGTAAAGGCGGCCGGGGATGGCGGGATATTTGGCAGGATACGCTCACTCTCTTAGTTACCGAGCCCGCTAAAGCCTCCATTTTAATTACCAATAACTTCCAAGGCATCCGCTTAGACGGTTCCAATGCTACCATCATTACCCCGGAAAATACCTTTATCTCGGACAGAAACCGCATCAACCGGGTTTGGATGGACCATGGGATATGGCCCTATCTTACACTCAGCTTCTATATCCATAGGACAGGCGACCTGGATATACTGCGCCGGCCGGCCACTTATTTCCGGGACCATCAATTAAAACGAGCGCGAGAAGTGGATACTTCTTTTACCCAAAAAGACTTCGTCTTGCGCACGCGGGATAATCAGGTTTATCAGGGTTCTATTCTAGAACATCTGCTGGTGCAAACCCTGGTGCAGTTCTTCAACACCGGCCAACATAACATTATCCGTCTGGAAAACGCCGACTGGAACGACGGCCTGGATATGGCCGCTAAACATGGCGAAAGCGCCGCTTTCAGTTTTATGTACGCCCATAATCTGGATAACCTCTGCGTATTTCTGGAAGAACTAAAAAAGAAAAACCAAAGTGTATCTTTCTATAAAGAACTGTTTCTGCTCCTGGACCGGCTGAATACCCCGGTAGATTATAATCAATGGACAGAAAAACAGCAAAGATTGAACGAATATTTTGAAAAAACCAAGACTCTACCGGGAGAAAAACAAGACGTGCTCATTGACGACTTGATTTCCGATTTAAAAGCAAAGTCCCGCCACTTGTCATCCTGGTTGAATAAAACGCAATGGATTGAAGAGGGATTCTTCAATGGCTATTATGACAACAAAGGCAACCCGGTGGAAGGCGTATTCAATGGTCAAACCCGCATGATGCTGCAATCACAAGTATTTGCCATAATGAGCGGTATGGTGGAAGAAAAAAGAATCCGCCAAATATGGCAGGCCGCGCAAAAAAATCTCCGGGACAACAAGCTGGGCGGATTCCGCCTGAATACAAATTTCCACTCTCTTTATACCGACTTAGGCCGGGCCTTTGGATTCTCTTATGGAGATAAAGAAAACGGCGCCTTTTTTAATCACATGGCGGTTATGTTTGCCTACTCGTTATATAAGCAAGGGTTTATCCAGGAAGGCCGGGAAGTTTTCAATTCTATCTTTCTGATGGCCGGCAGTCCTTTTGCCTCTATTTACCCCGTCCTGCCGGAATATTTCAATAACGAAGGAAAGGGTCTCTACCTGTATCTTACCGGTTCGGCCAGCTGGTATATCTATACGTTACTGCAAGAGATATTGGGGATAAAATTCTTCTTCGGAGACCTGGTTCTGGAACCCAAATTAACCACGGAAGACTTTTCTAAGAAAACGATAGAAACTACCTTTAACTTCCATAATAAAAAAATAAAAGTAATTTTCGCGCGAGGCCAAAAGACCAGCGCCGCTTGTTATACAATAAAAAATGTTCTCCTGGAAAATCAACCGCTTCCCCACGCCGCCGGCAGATGTCTGATAAAGAAAGAGCTTTTGCTCGCGGTTAAAAAAGAGCCGCTTATCTTAAAAATATACCTGTAATCTGCCCATAGTCTTCCGTGACAGAAATTGTTTGATCGGCGCAGTTTTTTTTACGCGGCCCGTTCGGGGAACGGGCCCTACATATTGGGCAACTATAATATATCTATCTCACAGTACCATAGAACTATAACGCCCATAAATTCCGATCCAGACAGCGATAACTAATAGCTTCGGAGATGTGTTCGGGGCCAATGAGTTCGGACTCGGCTAAATCCGCAATGGTGCGGGCAAGTTTCAAAACTTTATGATACGCCCGCGCGCTTAAACCTAAATCCAGAATGGCCATCTTGAGCATATCCTGGGCGGGTTTAGTTAAAAGACAGGTTTTCTCGGTTAATCGCGCCCCCATATGCGCGTTACAGCGGCAATGAAACTTTTCCAGCCGCTTCCTCTGCATTGCCCTGACCGTATCCACTCTTTTTCTTATTTCCGCGGAACTTTCCGCTTTATTGACAGAGGTCATTTCTTCATAATTCAAACGCGGCACTTCCAGATGAATATCAATCCTATCTAATAGCGGACCGGATATTTTGGAAAGATATCTTTGTATCTGATAAGGCGCGCAATGGCATTTTTGGGAGTTGTCCAGGAAAAATCCACAGGGACAGGGATTGCAGGCGGAAATCAACATAAAACGCGCCGGATACGTAACTGAAGAAGCTACTCTGGAAACAGTCATCATCCCCGCTTCCAAAGGCTGCCTTAACGCCTCCAGCACATTACGGCGGAATTCCGGCAGTTCGTCTAAAAATAATACGCCATTATGCGCTAAACTAATCTCTCCCGGTCTGGGGTGCGTTCCCCCGCCGATTAAAGCCATATCGCTTATCGAATGATGCGGCGCACGAAACGGGCGTTGAGCAATAAGCGATCGGCCGCTGTCGATAAGCCCGGCCACACTGTGAATCCTGCTGGTCTCCAAGGCTTCCTGCGCGGACATTGCCGGCAGAATCCCCGGCATACATCTGGCCAGCATCGTCTTCCCCGCCCCGGGAGAGCCGATAAGAAGCACGTTGTGCCCGCCGGAGGCGGCTACTTCCAGCCCCCTCTTAATATGGAACTGCCCCTTTACATCGGCAAAATCAAATTCATAATCTTCCCGGCCGCGCCAAACATCCTTCATATTAACTTTTACCGGAGCAATCTCGATCTCATGATTCAAATAGCTGACTGCCTGCGCGAGATTATGTAAAGCAAAGACATCAATATCAGTCACTACAGCGGCTTCCGCGGCATTTTGCCCAGGCAAAAAGAGTTTATTACAAGCGGTTCCCCGCAAAGCCATGGCTCTTGATAAAGAACCCATTATCGGCCTTAATACTCCATCCAAAGAAAGTTCCCCGCAAAATACCTTCTCGGCCAGCAATCCCTGGGTAATCTGTTCACTGGCCGCTAAAATCCCCAGGGCGATAGGTAAATCAAAACAAGGGCCTTCTTTTTTAATATCCGCCGGCGCTAAATTAACCGTAATCTTTCTACTGGGAAATTGGAATTTACAATTTCTGATAGCCGCTTTGACCCGGTTGATACTTTCCCTGACAGCGGGATCCGGCAGCCCCACAATAGCAAAACCGGGCATGCCGCCGGAAACATAGACTTCCACAACGACTTCTTTGGCCTCTATGCCCAAAACTGTATTGGAAATTACCTTGGCAAGCATATTTTGCCTCCTGTTTACCAGTAGGGGCGAACGGACGTTCGCTCCTACTACAATATAAGACACCAGAACCGGCAAAATTCTTGCAAAAAATTTAGGATAGGAAGAAAATTACCCTTGGATTATGAACGCTGAGAAGCCAAATTGGCTGTCCCTGTATTTCCGGGTTCCTTCTGCTGAAACAACAAACACAGGGCATCCACATCCTCAGCCAGCTTACCATCCTCATAAGGGAATTCCTTACAATAGGTCGGTTTATAATCGTAACTCACCTTGTGCACGGTACAGAGGCCTTCGGGGGTGAGAAAAGTACACGGGGCATCATTGAAACTGGTAGCCACTTTATATCCGGAAGGATACTCGCTGTCTTTACTAAAATGGTGAAATTCTCCGCCCAGACCCAACAACAGTATTTTCTTAGCTTCC
>JAZDEE010000109.1:0-2062 GCA_043809065.1 Candidatus Omnitrophota bacterium
CCGGCCCCTACGGGACAAATACGGTAACATAAAAGATACCGGTGTATTCATCCTTTACCCAGGAACGCCGGTAAGTCAATACCAGCGTGGTCACCCCGGCACCAACGGCGCGAAAGTAAAAGGTCTTTATCCCGCCGCCGCCGAGTAAATCCTCATCACTGTCGGAAAACTCTAAATTCGTCCCTTCCAATTGCAGGATATTTTCATCTACTCCATAAATATCCCAGTCATAACCTGTTGTGGGATTGCTATATAAGGCCACGGTCAGTTCTTCCCCCTGCTCAAGTATAATTACTTTGCCGCTGTCGTTTTTGTCTAATGCGTTTTCTGCTGTCTCTTGGACCGGAACGCTTTTCTCTGTCTCCTGAACCGCGGCGGCAGCATCTGTTTTGTCTTGCTTCTGTGCAGTCTGCGCATTATCATCACTTTCGGACTCTTCACCGGTAAGGGCGCTGTTTATTAGTCTCTGCAGATTTTCATTGATCTGTTTATACCACGCGGACAATCCGGCAAATGCCTCTTTAGCCTTCCACCCTTCTTCAACCGGCTCAAACAAAGTCATACCGGACAGCGCCGGGTGAATCTCGTCTTTCCAATATTCCGGAAAGTATTGATACCAGAACAGGCCCACGATAATATGCGGATAGACACTGTCTGAGCCAATCATAAATTTACCCAGGATTTCGGTAATATTTTCGGCAAATTCCTTCTGCCCTGCTTCGCCCCAGCCGCCGTAAGAAGTCTCGCTGAATTCACTAAGAATAAGCGGTTTGCCTAAGGCTGCCGCTATCTGCACCTGAGCGGCAAAATGTTTTTCTAATGCTTCTTTAGACATTACCTTTTCAAAGGCTTGATGTGTTTCCTCCCACCAGTTACAATAAGAATTAACGGCGATACCGTCATAATTGCTGAGATTGTCTTTCAACAAAGCGATCTGTTCCTCCACCAGCTCGCCGTGGCCTAAAAATACCAGATGGGCCGGGTCTATTTGCTTATACATTCCAGCCAGGGCATTCATCAAAGAATAATACGCCCCTGCCGATAAATTGATTTTATCCCCTTCTCCGCTGCTGAAGTCATATACACCGGCGCCTTCCACATAATATTCATTTTCATTGCCCAACTGCACGGCGGCCACTGCCGGACCCAGGTCCTTTACCCATTGGGCAAATTCTTTAACTAAATCCGCGGTTTTCTCCAGATTTTCTTCGGTAGAATTGTTTAATAAATATTCTTCCTCCGTGCCGGCATATAATCCGGCAAAATGCACGATGTATGTCTTGATATTGTAATAGCCATATAACTCCTGAATAAATTGGCCTAACGTTTGGGCATCGGAAACGGTAAGATTATTCGGCGGCAAATAAATCTTGACGCAGTTATGGCCGTTGCCGGCCAGTGTTTCGGCAATCTGGGCCACCGGCTCAACCAGCCGCATAAACTGGCCGTCATAATAAAGGCTGGTCTGATACTCGCCTGAATATTGGGCCGCGCCGCCTAACAACAGAAACGGTTGTCCGTTCCCTTCTCCTTTATAAGAGATAAACACATAACCTTCCTGCGCCTGGGCCACTACGGTCCCTGTAATTTCTTCTTCAACCGCGCCTTCATCCTGCGCGCCCTCTGTTGCTTCCCCATTAATCTCAGATAATCTGTCTTTTATGTCCGTTATCGCCGCCGCCATTTCATCGGAGTCATAACCAGCGGCATCATCTGCTGTCCCCTTATCCACCCCCTCGTTCAAAATATCACTGTATACCGCTTCTATATCCTTTACCACGCTTTCCAACGTGGCCACGCGCGCTTCCAAAGCCGCTATCCGCTGTTGCAATTGTTCCACGCTAAGGGACTCTGACAAGTCATCAGTATCGCCGCTGCCCCCGCAGGCAAACCCGTATACCTCCTGTTCTATTTCACCTACCCGCTCCTCCAGTTCAGTGATCCTCTTTACCAATCCAGCCGCATCCGTAGAGTAAGCGGATGCCTGAGAAGAATCGTCAATATCATCAATATAAGAAACAGCTTCACTGGAAGAACCCTTATCGGCAGTCACAGAAGAAGC